>JAHILY010000056.1 GCA_018896815.1 Candidatus Omnitrophota bacterium
CGAGTAAAATAACTGCGCGGGGCCCATAGCTCAGTCTGGTTAGAGCACCTGACTCATAATCAGGGTGTCCAAGGTTCAAATCCTTGTGGGCCCACCATCAGGCTTCGTTGAGCACTTGTCGTGCACAACTTCGCCTGATTTATTCAGCGAAGTTTGATGAATCCGGCGAAGCCAAGCATGTTAAATGCTTGGCGAAGACGGACCAGAACCGCAAAAACGCAAAAGGACAAAGGAGATGCTTTGCCACAGCAGAAAACGATTAAGGATCAAATCGGGCTTTTGATAAGGCTCCAGGTCGTAGACGGTGAGATCTATATATTGAATAGGGAAAAACAAGATATGCCAGGCCATATCAAGTCTATAGAAGAGTCCCTTGAAAACAAAAAGACAGGTATTAAACAGGCAGAGCAGAGCTTAAAGAATGTACAGGTAAAATTGAAAGAAAAAGAAATAAGCCTGCAGCAAAAGGAAGAAAACATTAAAAAGCTTCAAAACCAGCTTTACCAGATAAAGACAAACAAAGAATATGCTGCTATGTTAAAAGAGATAGAGGGGCTAAAGGCAGATAACTCCCTTATAGAAGAAGAGATGTTAAGACTGATGGATGAGATAGAGGTTGCCAAAAAAAAGATAGCCGAAGAAAAGGAATTATTTAAGAAAGAAGAGGGCGCTGCGCAAAAGGAGAAGGACAGGGTCGATGTCAGGGCCAAGGAGATTGAGGCCAGATCGAAAGACTTGTCCTGGCAAAGGAATGAGATAGTGCCGAATATTGACAAACAGCTATTGGCAAAGTATGAGAGGGTGCTCAAGAACAAAGATGGCCTTGCAATAGTCAGGATTGAGAATAGCGCCTGTGGAGGCTGTCACATGAACCTTCCTCCGCAGGTTGTGAGCGAGTCAAAGCTTAAAGAGGAGATTGTTACGTGCGGCAGCTGTAATAGAATCTTGTATGTGGATGACAATGTCGAGATTAATTGACCCCTCATGGAGTTTTTTCTTCGTATGAAGGGGTCATCCTGAGCGGAGCGAAGGATCTCTATTAAAAAAATGAAATCAATCAATATTTTTATAGACGGTGCTTCAAGAGGAAACCCTGGCCCTTCGGGCATAGGTATAGTATTTTTTGATGACAGCAAGAAGGCAGTGAAGAAACTCTTTAAGTTTATAGGCAATGCGACAAACAATGTTGCAGAATACACAGCCCTTATTTATGGCGTGCAAGAAGCCCTTATAGATAAATATGAAAATATTACAATAAATTCAGATAGTGAACTCTTGACCAGGCAATTAAGGGGTGAATACAAGGTAAAAAATGAAAATTTAAAACCTTTTTATGAGCAGTTTTTGCATCTTTCTCGGGGGTTCAACAAAATAGACGTAGTCAGCATACATAGAGAGCAGAATAAATTAGCAGATAATCTTGCAAATAAGGCAATAGATTCTCGCATAGATAGTTCATTAAAAATAGAATAAGGGGCGCAGGTCGGATGGTCGTCCGCCAATATTTTGGTGGGAGGAAAGTCCGGGCTCCATAGGGCAGCGTAACGGGTAACGCCCGTCTCCGTCTTCGTTGAGCACGATAAGTGCTTGGCGAAGACGGAAGGATCAGAGCCACAGAGACGAGTAACAGCTACAAGAAGCTGGGACGTGAAACGAGGCAATCTCTACGCGGAGCAAGACCAAATAGGTCTCGCTAACAAGAATGGCCCGTTCGAGACAGCGAGACGGGTAGGTTGCATGATCCTGAGAGCGATCTCAGGGCTAGATAGATGACCGTCTCTGTCTTCGTTGAGTACTTATCGTCAGTCTTCGCTGAATACTTACCGTATTCAGCTTCGCCTGACTTGTGCTCAACTACGCCGGATAAATCCGGCGAAGCCAAGCGCGAAAGCTGCTTGGCGGAGACGGAACAGAACCCGGCTTACAGATCTGCGCCTTTTGTATAGCCTCTTGTATTTCCCCAAATATATGATATATTTTCTTTTAATGCGCATGGTTATCTTTATGCTAATAATAGTATTTTCTGTAACCACGCTGTTAGCAGACACTGTTGTCCTGAAAGACAGGACCGAGGTCAAGGGTCTTGTTGTGGATGAATATGTTGACAGGATTACTCTGAGCACAGTCGATGGAGAGAAAGACATCTTTAGAGAGGATATTGAGCGGATTGAGTATGATGCCCCAGAGCAGAATTTTATGCAGATGGGCCGCTCTTATGAAGCAAAAGGCTTTCATGACAAGGCAGCCTTTTATTATAAAAAGGCCATGACAATAAAGCCGGATTATAAAGAGGCAAGAGAGGCGTATCTTGCAAGCCATGCAAAGATATGGCGCCAGGAAGAGAGGATGACCAGGAAAGAGTTAGAGCGCAGGAGCATGATAATGAACTGGTGGAAGACCAGGCGGAGCAAGGCTGTGTCAAAGGCAAAGGACAAGGAGTTATTGCTAAAGGATACGCTGGGCATATCTTTAGTAGAGAAAGAAGAGGTCTTTACAATAGACTATGTTGAGGATGGCTCTAGCGCAGGCAGGGCAGGGATAAAACCAGGAGATGTGCTTGTGAGTATATGGGGCAGACTTATAAAATATAGCAAAAGGCCGCAGATCATAGAGGAATTATTAGGCCCTAAACATTCAGAAGTAAGAATAGGCATAGAGAGAAACATATTGCTTAAGATAGACAGAGGAGAAGAGATATATAGTTCATTAGGCATGTTGCTGGGTTTTGAATACGAAGGCCTGGTAGTAAAAGATGTTGCGCCTGGTGCGCTGGCAAGGACAGCAGGATTCAAAAAAGGGGATTTTATCATAGCGATCGACAAACATGTTACCAGATACATGCCGCTCGATAGTGTTATAGCGCTTATCAATAGTTCTGACAATGAGGAGATAGTTTTTGCAATTAAAAGATCAGTAACACTAAGAAGGAATGGTGAATAATGTCATCTAAGAAATCTGTTTTTAGAAGAAAGAGATTTTTAATAAAGAGGGGGCTGCAGTTTCGTTACATAGGCATGATCTTTGCCCTGGCTGTCCTGGCCTCTATAGTTACAGGTTATACTGTTTTTGCGACAGGCTGGACGCTTTTGGGTGCAAAACTGGCAAGTGTCTATCCTCAAGGAAGGCTCATATATGTTTTTAAGGCAGCCAATATTGCCTTGATAAAAAATCTACTCCTTATATCGCCACTAATTTTTATATTGGGCGTCTTGTTCTCCCATAAGATAGCAGGCCCTGTATACAGGATAGAGAAGTCCCTTTATGAAATAAGCAAGGGCAACCTGGCCTTAAAGATTAAACTGAGGAGCGGTGATGAGCTTTGGGACATGGCCAATATAATCAATGATATGACAGAGGCGCTCAGTAAGACTATTACCCTGGATAAAGAACTGGCTTCCCAGCTCACTAAAGACCTTGATGAAATAAAAAAGGCGATCTCCATCCAGCCCGTCGATACGAGCAGGGTACAGACTGCGTTGGCTGATCTAGAGACTAAGATATCGGAGCTTAATTCTTCCCTTAGCAAGTGGAGCACAAGCACGAGCTAAAATATTGACACTACCCGCATCATTTGTTATACTGACATACACATATGCGGATATGTCACGTTATAACAAAGCCTGAACTCGGTGGCGCGCAGCTTTCCACATTAAACATCCTCTTAAACCTTCCAAGAGATAAGTATAATATTTCCATAATTACATCAGCCCATGGCATGCTTGAGCCTGAGTTTAGAGGCATGGAAAAGGCCAGGACCTTTTTTTCACGTTTTTTAGTACGGCCTATCAATCCCTTATCAGATATATTGGCATTCATAGATATATTTCTTATATATAGAAGCAATAAATATGATTTAGTTCATACCCACAGCTCTAAGGCAGGCATTATAGGACGCTGGGCAGCCAGGCTGGCAAATATACCGACTATTATACACACAGTTCATGGCTGGTCATTTAATGATTATCAACCTTCTATATTGCGGAGATTCTATATCTTTCTTGAGAGAATAACAGCGGGTGTTACAACAAAGATCATCTGTGTTTCTAAGCGCGATATTGATATTGCCCTAAGATATAAAATAGCGCCAAGAGAAAAACTTACATTAATAAGATACGGCATACCGCTTCGTAAATTCAGAGAGTCAAAGACCGATATTCAGTTTAAGAAAAGAGAGTTAGGCATTGCAAACAATGACCCTGTTATCGGAATGATTTCGTGTCTAAAGCCACAGAAATCACCTGCTGACTATGTAAGGGCAGCAATAGAAATATATAAAGAAATGCCAGCTGTCAATTTTCTCATGGTAGGAGACGGGGTCTTGAAATCACAATGTAAAAGAATACTGGACGCTGCGACATTAGATGGAAGATTTATTTTTGCAGGATGGCGGAGGGACGTATCAGAGATACTTGATGTTTTAGATGTAGTAGTCTTGACCAGTAAATGGGAGGGCATGCCAATCTCTATAATAGAGGCCCTTTCTAAAGGGCGCGTAGTTGTCGCTACTGATGCAGGCGGCACGTCCGAACTCGTAAAAGATGGTGTTACTGGTTATATTGTAGAGCCAGGTTCTTATAGGCAGGTAGCTAAAAAGGTATTAAATGTGCTTAATGACAGGCAGTTATTTCAATCGGTTAAGAATAGGGCATATTCATCCATAGATGATTCATTTGATGTGAGCAGAATGGTCAATGAAATCGATAACCTTTATCAGCGGCTAACTTGCTAACTTTACAGGCGTTTTTGATTAGCTTTGTTTTGGCCCTTGTTCTGTCGCCGCTCAGCATTAAGATAAGCAGGCGTTTTCATATCCTTTCTCTGCCCAATAAGAGAGAGTCAGAGGGCAAACCCTGTGCTGGCGGGATTGGTATATTTCTGGCATTTGGTATTGCCTGCCTAGTGACATTCTTATGGCATTCTTTAAATACATCAACCCTTTTAGGCTTTTTTGCAGCCTCTTTTGTTATTATGTTGATAGGCCTGGTAGATGATGTAAGGGAGCTGAGGCCGTTTCAAAAGATAATAGCAGAGTTAGCTGCAATAACCTTATTAGTCTGCTCTGGGGTTTTTACCAAGATATCATTTTTACCCTTATGGACGAACATCTTAGTGACATTTATATGGATACTCTTTATTATAAACGCCTTTAATCTCTTGGATATCGTAGATGGATTGACGTCAGGCCTGGTTATTATTATTTCCTGCACCCTTTTGGCAGTTTCTTTAGTAAGCAGAGATATCCTGTCCAGCGTAATCCTTATCTCTCTTATGGGCGCCCACCTTGGGTTTTTGAGATATAACTATCCTCCTGCGAGGCTTTATATGGGTGATACAGGAAGCCTGTTTTCGGGTTTTATATTGGCAGCAATTGCAATAAATATAAGCTATGCACCTTTAGAAAGGCCAATCGCCCTGATCACGCCTCTCCTGGCCATGAGCCTTCCCATTTACGATACCTTCTTTCTAATGATAATGCGCATTAGAAAACAACGTCCTATTTTTAGTAAGACCGATGACCATTTTGCATTGAGGTTGGTCACCATGGGATATAGTGTGCGTAAGAGCATATGGATAATGTATTTATTTAGCATATTTTTAGCAGCCTCATCAATAATAGTGGCCTTTGCGCCCAATATCATCGGCGGCCTTACCGTAATCCTTGTTACTATTTCATTTATTTTTATGGGAAAAAAGGTAGGGATGGTAAAAATAGAGGATAGTTAATCGTGTGGAGTTTAAATAATGTACAGATTAGCACAGATTAAAAGATATAAGATGATCGCAGATAAATCTATCTGTGATCATCTGTGTATTAATGAGCGAAGCGAATTAATTTATGAATAGAGTACAGAATAGGGGTGAAATAGTCATACTTGGCGCAGGCCTGGCAGGATTAAGCACTGCATATCATCTAAAGTCCCGGTGTGCTGTATATGAAAAAGAGCCAGAGGCTGGGGGCATGGCAAGGTCTATATATAAGGACGGATATATATTTGATTATGACGGCCACCTCTTGCACTTCAGGAGCGAATACGCATTCTCACTAGTAAAAGACATCCTGGATGGAAATCTTGCGCCCCACAAGCGTAATTCCTGGATATATTCAAAAGGGAGCTACACCAGATATCCATTTCAGGCAAATTTCTATGGGCTGCCAGAAAGCGTGGTCAGGGATTGCCTTGTAGGCCTTGTAAGGGCAAAGGTCAGTAGAGAAAGAGATCTGAATGGCAATTTTGAAAATTGGATACGAAAGACATTCGGAGAAGGCATAGCAAGGCATTTTATGCTTCCTTATAATAGGAAGTTTTGGACAATAGAGCCGTCTGAGATAACTTGTGACTGGCTGCATAGATTTATACCTGTCCCCAGCCTTGAAGATACAGTAACAGGCGCGATAACAAGCCATGTGAAACCATATGGTTACAATTCTAGATTCTGGTATCCAGTAAAAGGAGGGATATCAGAACTTGTAGACGGCTTTTTACAGAAAGTAAAGAATGCCTATTTCAATAAAAAGGCAGTTACAGTGGACCAGTGCAGAAAAGAGGTTGTCTTTGAAGACGGCACCATAAAAAGATTTGAAAGATTAGTAACTACCATACCTTTGCCAGAGCTCTCTAAATTACTTGTGAACACGCCAAGAGATGTAAAAAAGGCATTCTCAGCCCTCAGGTATACCTCGATTTTTGTTGTCAATCTGGGCATTAAGAAAGACGACGTGACAGACAGGCATTGGGTATATTATCCTGAAAAAAGTTTAGTTTTTTACAGAGTAGGGTTCCCTACAAATTTTTCCATGGACGTGGCACCTCCCCAGAAGACATCTATATATGCTGAGATCTCGTATCCAGGCGCTAATAACATAGATAGGGAGGCACTGGTTTCTAGTACAATAGGAAACCTTAAGGACATCGGCATTATTGATGATGAAAAAGAGATAGAGGTCTGCGTGCCAATAGATATTAAATATGGATATGCTATTTATGACAGCGAGAGAAAAAGGGCTGTCGAGACCATAAAGGATTACCTTAAGAGGTTTGGTATTTACAGCATTGGCAGGTACGGAAGCTGGAAGTATATGTCTATGGAAGATGTGATTTTAGAAGGGAAGGAAATAGTTGAGAGTTTAAACGATGAAGTAAAATGACAAATGTCAAAATCCAAATTTGTCATTTAAATAATAATTAAACATGCCGATTTATATACTTGGAATCTCTTGTTTTTATCATGATTCAGCGGCGGCGCTGGTTAAGGATGGCGAGATCATTGCTGCGGCTCAGGAGGAGCGGTTTACGCGCAAGAAACACGATTTTAGCTTTCCGAAAAATGCGGTTAATTACTGCATGGAAAAGGCTAATATCCAGACCAAGGATCTGGCCTTCGTCGCATTTTATGACAAGCCTTTGCTGAAATTCGAGCGAATCCTGCTTACATACCTTACTTACGCGCCGAGCGGGTTTAAATCCTTTAGCAAGGCTATCTCCTTATGGCTTAAGGAGAGACTATGGATGCCTCATCTGATAGCAGAAGACCTTGATTATAATGGAAAGATTTTATTTACAGAGCACCATGAGTCCCATGCAGCATCTGCATTCTACCCTTCGCCTTTTAAAGAAGCAGCAATCATTACAATGGATGGCGTAGGTGAATGGGCTACTGCGAGCTTTGGCGCAGGAAAAGGCAATGATTTTGACCTGATGTATGAGATAAGATTTCCGCATTCTTTGGGGCTTTTATATTCCGCTTTCACTTATTATACAGGATTTAAAGTGAATTCAGCAGAGTATAAGGTCATGGGGCTTGCGCCTTACGGAAGGCCTATGTATGTGGATTTGATATTAAAAGAGCTGATTGATTTAAAAGAGGATGGCTCATTCAAGCTTAATATGAAATATTTCAACTACTGCGTCGGCCTTACAATGACTAATAAGAGATTCAATAGATTGTTTGGAGGGCCGCCTCGCAAACCTGAAACAAAGATCACTCAAAAGGAAATGGACCTTGCAAGATCTGTCCAGGCAGTAACTGAAGAGGTCGTGATCAGGGCAGCAAGGCATGTGTATAAAGTCACTGGTCAGAAAAACCTTTGCCTGGCTGGAGGCGTTGCCCTGAATTGTGTGGCTAATGGCAGGCTATTGAGAGAGGGGCCATTTGATAAGATCTGGATACAGCCAGCAGCAGGGGATGCAGGATGCGCGCTTGGAGCAGCATTGAGGATCTGGTATAAGTATCTGGGAAATCAACGGGATGCTAATGGTCTCAATGATTCCCAGAAAGGATCTTTTTTAGGACCGGATTATTCAGATAATTATATAGAAGATTATTTAAAGAAAAATAATATTCCACATCAGAGGTTTTCGCGGGATGAATTACTGAAGAAGACAGCAGGGCTTATCGCAGACGAAAACATAATCGGTTGGTTTCAGGGATGTATGGAGTTTGGGCCGCGCGCCCTGGGCGCAAGAAGCATAATAGGCGATGCGCGGTCTTCGGATATGCAGTCGCGCATGAACCTCAAGATAAAATTCAGGGAATCTTTCAGGCCATTTGCGCCAACTGTATTAGCTGAAAAGGCGCAGGATTATTTCAACATAGATTGCGAAAGCCCTTACATGCTTTTGGTTGCCAATGTTAAAGATAGCCGTTTAAAACAGAGACACGGTAAGGAACAAGAGGGCTTTGAGAAATTAAAGGTAATTCGCTCTGAGATACCTGCTGTTACGCATGTTGATAATTCTGCCAGGGTCCAGA
>JAHILY010000057.1 GCA_018896815.1 Candidatus Omnitrophota bacterium
GATCTCCACGATTTTACTCCATATGGCCTTATAAATTACTGGAATTCTTGGCTAGGGGAAGATGGAGTTTTAGTGAGCCAATTTAGAGATAAATTTATCACGGTTTATAAATGGAATGAAAGGCGGAACAAAATAGATCCTGTTACTAATATAGAAGAAGGTCCAGTAATTTATTTATTTAAAGGTGAAGAGATTGGATTCTCGGTTGATAAAGAAAATATAATACTCAAATTTTTGGGATTAATAAACAGAAAGAACATGGAATCATTATAAAGTTTTGGACAAAGTTTAACCTTGTTCTTAGAGTCGAAGATTTTTTAACCTGGTTAGATTTGGCAGGCTGCTCTGGTGCGGAAGGTGGGATACTATACAGGAAAATCCCCATTTACGCACAAATTCGCTAACCCCAGAAAACATCAACGTTTAGTTACCTTCAGTTACGTTCAGTTACCTCTGTAACCGCCGATTTCAAATTCCCCCAGTATCACCGATTTAGATGTCCCCACTTTTTGTAGCTGGACATAATACTTCGCTGAACATTATAAACTGACCACATAGAATAAGACCTTTGTTTATAGTGAAGAAGGTTTCTGTTTATGTTAGCTTTCTCTTGGTCTTTCTGTCCTTTACGCGATAACTCTCTCCTTGTATTTTGACTACCTCACTATGATGAATGAGCCTATCAATGACAGCAGAAGCAATAGTGTTGTCATGAAAGATATGTCCCCAGTCCTTGAATGCTCTATTACATGTAAGCACGATAGAGCCGCGTTCATATCGCTGGGAGACGATCTGAAACAACAAATTTGCACCCTCTTTGTCAATCGGCAGATACCCTAATTCATCAATTATGAGCAGCCGTGGTCCTGTATATTGTTTCATACATTTCAAAAATGTATTATCAGCGATGGATGCACGTAAATAATTGATTGCATCTATGGCTGTCGTAAAATATGCCCTTATTCCTTTAAGGCAGGCCTTATAACCAATAGAAAGGGCTATGTGACTCTTTCCTACACCGGGCGGACCCAAGATTATTACATTCTTTTTATCTTCCATAAAATCCATATCCAGTATCTTCAATATTTGTTGTTTATTGATGTTCTCCGGATGATTGAAGTCAAAACCGTCTACGGTTTTTATAACAGAAAAACGCGCCTGGTGTATCCTTGCAGTTACTGATCTTTGGAATCTCGCAGAAGCCTCTTCTGATATAACTTTTGCTAGATATTCTATGTGAGAGAGATTTTTCTCAGATGACTCTCTTGCGGCTTCTTCGTGTATCTCCTTGATCCGCATTAGCCTTAGATATTCAAGGTCGTGCTGCAGTTGTTCTTTTACATCCATTTTGTTATTCCTCCTCGCTGAATAAATCGTCATACAGGTCCAAATCCCGTTCTTCCACGCTCGCATTATTAAATTCGCCGCTCCCTTGTATAGAGATTGGATTTATATGTTTATCGCGGCCTTTCCTATGCTGTAAGATAATATTCTTGATGTAGCTAGATCCAAAAGCCCTATACTTTAAAGCATGGTTAATTGCTTGAAGGACAATTTTCTTCCCATATATATTTACCATGCCCAGTATCTTCTCAATGTGATGGCTGAGATTGAGTTCACAATTGACCATGCCCTTAAGATATTCCTCACACCCATCTCCCAGGCCTAAAAATTCATCCCTCTTTTTATACTTTAAGGCCTTTTTCTTCATAGCTATAAGCTCCTGGTAATGTCTGGGGTCTTCTATGGACAAGTACTTCTCATATGTTCTCTTGTGTTGTGCGATCAAGGTGTTATTGTTATATATCACAACTTCTGTATCTGTAGCTTTGAGCGTCAATGCCTTACAGGCATATTGAAACGGTACAGAGTAAGCGTTACTGTCAAATCTTACACGGCAGTCTTTGGTGCTTTTAGCCGGGATTATGACTCTGGCGTCATAATCCTTATCCGGCAAAGCCATTAGCTTATCCTTTTCCATATCGTATAAATCAACAGGCCTTTTATGAGTTGTACCGTGTATCCTTATATTTGCCGTTCCTATTAGCCACTTCATAGATTGTTCTTTAAGATCCGTGAATGATTTAAAGATTCTACCTTTCAAGAAGTTGTGTTTCACATACTTTACCCCGCTTTCCACCTTTCCTTTTTCATGGGCAGCATAAGGGTTACAGAGAGAGGCCTCAAATATATAGTATCCCCTGAATGCCTCAAACCTCGGATTAAATCTAACCTCCCTTCCGAATCTTACCAGTACCACAGTCTTTAGATTGTCATAGAGAATCTTTTTGGGTATGCCTTTAAAGAATCTGAATGCATTTATGTGGCACTGGATAAAAGTCTCTAATCTCTGTGACAGCGTAAACTCCAGATACATAAGACGGCTATAACTTAATACCATCACAAAGCATGAGAGTTTCCTCGTGTATTCACCTATCTTTATGGTTCCACAGTCCAGCCAGTCTACCTGGGCTTGCTCTCCAGGCAGAGTCTCTATTCTTAGATATGCCTCTTTTTTAGTATCTCGCACCTTGCGCAGGTAATCCCGCAGGATACTTATCTTTCCGGAGTACCCTTTTTTCTTTATCTCCTCGTAGATTCTTTCTGCTGAAAGAGAGTTGTATTTTTCCAGTAATTCAGACATGTCTTTTTTATGCCGATCAAGCTTTGAATGCCTGTTTAGTGACATATTTTTTCTACTACGGTATTCTTCCATTTGGATCGCCCGGCGCACTGTCTTACGATCCAGATGCATAATCTTGGCAATCCTTCTCATAGATAAGTGTTCTATAAAATACAACCTCCTCACCTCAGCCCATACCTCAACATTCATTTTCCTCGCCTCCTTTCCTGGATTTGTGTTTATGGCCTTCATCCTAATATCTTTCACATCTTTTGTCTATCGAGTCATATTTTGCAATCAAACTCATCCCTATCCGTAACTTCCTAACTCTTTACAGGGAATAAGCTTAACGATGAACGAGTCAATTTTTGCAATCATCCGCTCATCCTGTGGAATGAGCTTAAACAGCTCTCCTTTCCGAGAGAAAAAGGCTTTGTCTAACGAGTCAATTTTTGCAATCATTCTGGATACTTTGTCTTTACCTCTCTTTGCATTACGCCTTAGCTGTAATACTCTATTGCGCTCTACATATCTCGGATGCTTGGCTCTATACTCCTTGTAATAGCAGGGATGGAGGAGGAGCCAGTCTTTCTGGCACCGTCTTTGGTTATCCCTGTAATCTCTGTCTTTAACCAGTTTCTCCCTGTACCATTTATTACGCCTGGCCTTCTGACAGTTTTCGTAGTTACAATATTTTTGATTTTTAACTCTTGGATTGGGCTTAAAGCCTTTGCCGCAATGTGTGCAGATATGATCCATGGTTTTCCTGCCTCCTTGTAATATTCTCGGTTCACAACAAAGAATATGATTGTAGCAGGAAAACTTATTCACATATCCACATTATTAACAAAAGAAAAAAAGAACCAAAAAAAGAAAATACTGCTGCTATCTTTTAAATATCAAAAAAGATTAAAAGATTTGTAACTAAAGGGAGGGGAATTACAGATCGGTGAAACTGGGGGAATTACGTGTCGGTGATGACAGGCGATGAGGTTCCTACGGATAAACGCCAGGAATGCGTAGAATATTTATGGCTTACGCGAGGTTATACGGTTGTGGAGATGGCCAAAGCGTTGGATATCAGCGACCGAACCATTAAGCGAGATAAGCGCGACATCAGAAAAAGGAATGCCCAAAAGCCATCGGCTGAATATGCCTTGGAAAAAATTGGAGAGATGATACAAATAACTGATTCTGCTCTCGGACATTTAGTACAGCTCTCTCATTCCAGCGAAGCTACTGTTCAGGAAAAAGTCCAAGCCGCTTATGATGTATGTGGCGCTGTTCAAAACTACGCAAAGTTTCTCCAGAGCATAGGCTATTTACCTCAAAAGCCGATGCAGATTGAGGCGGATATTTACCATCATCAGGAAGAGGAAAGTTCCGCACAACTAAAAGAAAAATTGGCTAAATTAAAGAAGCTGGCTGGAGAAGGGGACAAAATTGTTCCTGAAGTCTTAAAGCTTATAGAGACAGCGGAAAAACAAATCGCCTTAGTAGAAGCCAGTAGTACAATCACTGAATTAGAGAAAAAGCTTGGCGAATCAGATAAAGAGAAAGAAACTCCAGATGAGCAAAGCCGCTAATACGGTAAGACTGATTCAGAGAGAAATCGGCAGAAGATCCATCCTTAAATTCGCCAAGATTTATTTTTCCGATTATATGACTAGCCTGCCTTGCTCTTTTCATGAGGAAATTTGTAAAATATTAATGGAGATGTCTGAGAAACGCAACCGTAATTTAGCGGTTGCCGCTCCCCGCGGCCATGCCAAGAGCACGATCGTCAGCTTGTTTTATGCGGTATGGTCTATTTGTTATTCAAAGGAAAATTATATTGTTTTGTTTTCTGCCACGAAAGCTCAAGCGGTCACTTTAATGAGCGATATTAAAAGAGCATTGGAAAGCAATGAAGAATTAATCAGAGATTTTCCCGAAGTTTGTCACGCGGGAGAAGGCCTTAATAAATATCAATGGACGCAACAAGTAATTGAAACAAGGAATGGTATTAAAGTTCATGCGTTAGGCTATGAGGGGGAGGCGCGCGGGTTTAAATTTGGACAACATAAACCGACGTTGATTATATTTGACGATATAGATGGTGATAAAAACACGTACAGTTCTAAATCCAGAAGTGATTTATTGAAGTGGTTTAAGAGTACGGTGCGCTATATAGGATCAAAGAGAACAAACATGGTTGCGGTTGGCACGCTTTTACATACGGATTCCTTATTAGCGAGATTTATCAATAACAATGAATTTCAGAATTGGAACGAAAAGAAAACTTATAAAGCCGTAATTTCCGATGCAAAGCGCGAAGATTTATGGGAAAAGTGGATTAAAATCGTCTTCTATCAGGAAAAATATCAAGGAAAGATTTCTAAGTATCAGTTTGATGAGGAGAGGCTTGATTTTGAGGCTATCTTGTCGAAGCTGGTTGAAAGACATTATATTAACGAAGATTATCATGTTGCTGAAGTATTCAATGGATTGGATGAAGTATTCAAAAGCTCGCTTCCTGAATTTAACGAGGAGCAATTTAAGAAAATCGAAGCTATCTTAAATTATTTTCGTCAAGAACAAGGCGGACTTAAGGCTGCAGACAGTTTCTTTAACGACCACAAGGAACTGATGCTTCAAGGCTCAAAGGTTCTTTGGGAAGAAGAGTATGATTATTATTCGCTGATGAATATCAAGAAAATCGATGGGCCGTACGAATTTAATAGGGAAATGCAAAACGATCCAAGGAATCTGGAAGATTGCTATTTCAATCCTGAGAAATTTATATATTGGACTGATAAATATCAAACAGAAGCTGATTTGGTCAATGATCTTAGAGATGACTTGGAATATTTTGGTGCCTGTGATCCAAGCATGGGAGGAGGGAAGAGTAAAAATCTTGATTATTCAGCGATCATTATATTGGCCCGACATATAAAGGAAAACATATTTTATATTCTTAAAGCTGATATAAAACAGCGGCCTCCAGAAGAATTGATTCAAGATATTGTCAATTGTCATCGGGGACGCAATTTTTCCGGTTTTGTGATAGAATCGAATTTATTTCAAGGATTGTTTATTCCCTCCATTAGAACACAAGCTGCTCAAGAAGGAGTTCATACATCTATCCAGCCGATGTGTAATATGAACAATAAAGAGCATCGGATTGAGCAATTAGGAAACTATATAACGCCGGGATGGTTAAGATTTTGCAAGGATCACGACAGATTATTGGAACAACTTTCTGATTTTCCTATGAGTTCACATAATGACGGCCCGGATGCTTTGGAAATGGCCCTAAGATGTGCTAATTCGACTAAGCCAGGAACGAAATGGGGAGTTTTAGAAGGTCCTAAAGGAGGTAGCTCGGAATTTACCAAAGATCCCAACAGGAAAAATTACGGCGAGCAATATAATGAAAAGAACGATAGGCTACCGGGACAGGGATATGATCCGGTTGATGACGATTAAAAATGAGTCTTTTTAAGGGGTGACATTTTGGTTTTTAGGCTATGTCACAGGTGATGTAGGCAATACTCAAAGACGGGCCAAAAACAATAATGATGGCGCCATTAACAGGACAGACGTATCCGTATAAAGCCTTTTAGATAGAGGCAGGTTTGATTTACCATGGTTATAAAGATATATATCTACCGTTTTCTTCGATAAGACCTCCCCTCACAAGTAATAAATGTCCCCTTAAAGCTTAGCCTATCAAGGATAGCCGTAGCAGTTGAAGCTTCAAATATCCTGCTCCACCCGGAAGGGATGAGATTGGTAGTAATAATCGTTGGCAGGATTTCACTGCGTTTGGAGATAATCTGAAAGA
>JAHILY010000058.1 GCA_018896815.1 Candidatus Omnitrophota bacterium
ACTTGCGAGCAGTATAAAAATCAAAAAGTCGCGCTAGCTATCGGAATATTCGACGGCCTTCATCGAGGCCATCAAAGGATAATCAAGGGATTGGTCGCTGAATCAGAGATCCGCCATGTAAAAAGCCTTGTCGTAACATTTCACCCCCACCCCCGCAAGGTTTTAAATCCGCGCTCAAAGACATTGTTTTTATTGTCACTCGACCACAGACTCAAACTCATAAAAGAGATGGGCGTAGATCGCGTCTCTGTCATTAGATTTACAAGGAAACTTTCCAGCATGAGTCCGGACGATTTTATCCGAGAAGTCCTGATCCGCAGGTTTAATGTAAAGACTCTCGTTGTCGGCAGAAATTTTTTATTCGGCCACAGACATAAAGGAGATTTCGTATTTCTTAAGAAGATGGGCCGTAAATATGGATTCAGGGTCATTGGCGTAAAACCAGTTAAATTGAAAAATAAAAATATATCCAGCACACGGATACGAAAGACAATAGAAAGTTCAGATTTAAAAAATGCAGCATTGATGCTGGCGAGGCCCGTCACTGTTTTAGGCACTGTAGTGAGGGGCAGGAGGGTGGGCAGAAAGCTCGGATTCCCGACTGCAAATATTAATCCACACCATGAAGCAATACCGCAGAGCGGGGTCTATGCAGTGGATGTAATGCTTTTAAACAAGAAATACCGGGGGATATTAAACATCGGGACCCGGCCTACATTTGGAAAAGGCGCAGAACCAACAATAGAATTACATATATTTAATTTTAATAAAAATATTTATGGGAAGGATATAGAAATAATATTTAATAGAAAGATAAGGAATGAAAAAAGATTCAGCTCTATCGAAGCGCTTAAGAGGCAGATCCAAAAGGACATCTCCATAGTCCTGAGCAAGCGAAGCGCGTCGAAGGACATAAGTAACTGCCCTATATGTAGCACCCACCGATTATCATAACCCCACTATATTGTGTAAGTTAAAAAAAGATAACATTTTAGCTTGACACTAAATTGTCGTTCGTGTAAACTTTAACTACAAAGTGGAGCAAAGTAGAGAGAAGTGGAGTGACATATGTTTTATGGCGAGTTTGAACATGCATTGGACAGGAAAGGGAGGATCATAATACCGTCAAAATTTAGAGACGCTCTAAAGGAACATTACATAGAGCGTTTTTTTATTACACGTGGACTTGATAAATGTTTATTTATGTTTGTTGAGGATGAGTGGAGATCGCAGGAGCAGAAATTCAAGGCCATGTCATTTACAAAATCAGAATTCAGGCGTTTTAACAGGATCTATTTTTCAGGGGCGTCTGATCTGATACCTGACAAGCAGGGAAGGATTTTGATACCACTGTATTTAAAAGAGTATGCTGGTATTAAAAGAGACGTGTTCATAATAGGCGTGTCGAATCGCATTGAGATCTGGGGCAGGGAAAGCTGGAAGGAGTATTACCAGACATCCAAAGATACCTTTGAAGATGTCGCTGAGAAACTAATAGATTTATAATAACCACAGGAAAGGAACCAGATATGTATCACCGTACTCATAATAATCCTTCAGGATCGAAAAAGCGCGATATGCATTGTTTTAATATCCCGATCGAATGTATACGCAAGACAAGGTCTTTGAACGTTGATAACTGTTCGTGTTCTGTCAGCCGCGAGGTGTACAAGATAATAAAAAGCTCGAACGGCAGAAAGATGTTCAGTCATTACCATGGAATGAGGTGGGTATAACTTCATGGCATCTCATGAGCCTGTCCTTCTGGAGGAGGTACTGTACTTTTTAGATCCTCTTCCGGGAAAGGTAATTATAGATGCTACTATAGGCGCAGGGGGCCATGCAGAAGAGATACTCAAGAGGCTGCAGCCTGGCGGTAAGCTGATAGGAATAGACAGAGATTCAGAGTCCCTAAGAATAGCTCACGAAAGACTCAAATTTTTTGAAAACTCCTTTATGCTTGTAAGCAAAAATTTTAGATTCATTAAAGATATAATAATAGAATTAGGAATAGGAGAAGTAGATGGAATATTATTTGATATGGGCATATCTAGTATCCAGATGGAGACGGGAGAAAGAGGATTCAGTATAAAGAATATCGGTCCATTGGATATGCGCATGGACCGGAACCAGTCCCTGACAGCAAAGGAGCTGGTAAACAAGTTAAGTGAATCAGAACTTTCAGGCTTGATAAAGAGCTGCGGAGAAGAGCGTTTTCATAAGAGGATAGCGAGGAATATAGTCTTCGCCCGCAAGAGAAAGGAGATCGCGACTACCCAGGAACTGACCGAGGTAGTGTGCAGGTCTCTGCCTCATGGCCTGAAGAGACAAAGGATCCATCCGGCAACGCGCACATTTCAGGCGCTCAGGATAAGGGTAAATGATGAGCTGGGCGGCATAGAGGAGGCGCTGAGACAGTCGCCAGATATACTTAAAAAAAATGGACGTATGTGCGTTATCTCTTTTCATTCTTTAGAGGACAGGATTGCGAAGAACAGCCTGAAGGATTTTAAGGCAAAAGGGATCTTCAAAGTACTTACGAAAAAGCCCGTGACAGCAAAAGAAGAGGAACTCTCAAGAAATCCGCGTTCAAGGAGCGCGAAACTCAGGGCAGCGGAGAAACTGATATGAGAGCAATACTGAATACACACAAACTCATAGCCTTTGTAGTTACTATTACCCTGGCCGCGCTTTTTTATGTCAATCAGCAGGCCCTTGTTTATCAGATAGGGTTGAAGGTCAAAGAAAATCAACAAACATGCTCAAAGTTGGTTGACCATAATAGGATATTAGTATATAATGTCCTTAATTTGAAGTCGCCTGTTACGCTTGAAACTAAACTCTTAGCCGAAGAGGTAGAGTTGGATATGCCCCACAAATGGCAGGTGGTCAAAATAGGTAGTTCCCCGGATAAGAATTTTCGCCAAAATGCAGCAAAAAGAGGCCTCTTTGCCAATCTATTTGTAATTGGTCGGGAAGCTGAGGCCAGCCCGAACACAAATTAAAGGCAAAGGTCTTTAATAAAGTAGGCCAGGTTTAAACCTGGCCTACAAAGAAAAGGCCTTTGCTACAAATTGTAGGGCACACTTTAGTGTGCCGTAAGACCTTGAATAAATTGATTGCCCCCCGGATCAAGAAGGTTCTATATTCTTTAGTGGTCTTGTTTGTGCTTTTAGCTGTAAGGCTCTTCTGTGTGCAGCTTGGCGCAGCAAAACCATTGTCAAAACTCGCCTCTGATCAATACAAGACATTTTCACGTCTTCTCCCCAGGCGCGGCATGATCTATGACCGCAATCTAAGGGAGCTCGCTGTTTCAATTAACCTCGATTCTGTATTCATAGACCCTGCATTGGTTGAAGATAGGCATTCCGCAGCCGATAAACTCTCCGCAGTTTTAGAAGAAGACCCTGAAGAGATCCTTAAAAAAATAGATAATAAAAAGCGCTTTGCATGGCTGGCCAGGAGGATTGAGACTCAGGCTGTAAATGACATAAAGAGGCTTTCCATAAAAGGCATTGGCTTTACAAAGGAACCAAAGAGGGTGTATCCTAATGATGCCCTTGCCAGCCATGTGCTTGGTTTTGTCGGGTTAGATGACGAAGGCCTGGAGGGCATCGAGCTTTTGTATAATCAGTACCTTACTGGCACTGTGGGATGGATCTATTCAATAAGGGATGCTAAAAAGCGCGAGGTGCCTGGCTATGAATATCGAGAGATTTCTCCTGCTGATGGAAACGACGTTGTGCTTACGATAGATAGCGTAGTGCAGGCCTTTGCAGAGAAAGAGCTGGAGAGGTCTTTTAAAAAATACAATGCTAAAGGCGGCATGATAGTTGTCATGGAGCCTTACACAGGCGACATATTGGCGCTTGCAAATAGGCCTACCTTTAATCCTAACAAGATAGGAGATTATCCTGTTGAGGCAAGGCGCAACAGGGTGGTCTGTGATTTTTTTGAGCCAGGGTCAAGTTTTAAGATAGTGACTGCGACTGCTGTGGTTGAAGAAGATGTGATGGGCATGGATGATGAGCTCTACTGCGAGAATGGAGAGTTTAAATGGTCCATGCATACTTATCACGACTACAAGCCGTACGAATGGCTGAAATTTAGGGACATAATTAAATATTCCTCTAATATAGGCACTATGAAATCAGCTCTTAAGGTGGGGGATAGGAGATTATATAGGTATATAAAGAGATTTGGTTTTGGCAACAAGACAGACATAGATCTTCCAGGTGAGGTAAGGGGCATTATCAGGCCTACGAATGAGTGGTCAAAACTTTCTCTCTGCAGTATATCCATGGGGCAGGAGGTTACTGTGACTGCGCTTCAGCTTGCATGCGCTTTATCCAGCGTGGCAAACGGCGGGTTTTATGTTAAGCCAAGGATCGTCACAAGGGTTCAGGACAAGACTGGTTATGTTATAGAGAAATTTGAGCCAAGGAAGCTCCACAGGGTCATGTCAGGCGAGACGTCAGAGAAGGTGAGAGAGATCTTGAGGGGCGTGGTTGCAGAAGGGACAGGGATGCGGGCTGAGGTAAAAGGCTATTCTCCAGCCGGAAAGACAGGCACAGCGCAAAAGGTAGAAGAAGACGGCAGATATTCTCACAGAAAATTTATGTCATCCTTTATAGGATTTTTACCCTACAATGATCCGAAATTTGTAGTAGTGGTCTTAATGGATGAACCCAGGCCTATCTATTATGGCGGCACTGTGTGCGCGCCTGTATTTAAAGAGGTGGCGGAGCAGCTTATGCGCTATTACAAGATCGAACCTACTTCCTGACTATGAAGTTAAAGAAGATAATTGAAAATATTCAAGGCGTGAGGAAGGTTGAGGGCAAATTGACTCTGGATGTAAAAGGCCTTGCCTGTGACTCGAAAAAGGTCAAAGAGTCATACCTCTTTGTGGCAATAAAGGGTTCTCGATTTAATGGAGCTGATTTTATTGATGAGGCAATTGAAAGGGGCGCAAGCAGTATTATATTGGACTGGAACCAGGGCAAGGGGCCTATTTTAAGAAAGGGCCCTGCCTATATATATGTAGATGATGCAAGGGCCGCGCTTTCTCAAGGGTCCAGGCTATTTTATAAAGACCTTTCCGCTAATATGTATATCATAGGTATAACTGGTACCAATGGCAAGACCACAGCCACCTATCTAATAGAGAGTTTATTTAAGAAAAAAGGAGAAGAGACAGGTGTTATAGGCACTATAAACTACAGATTTGGAAAACGCTTGATACCTTCACTCAATACCACGCCAGGCGTGTTAGACCTATATACTTATTTGAGCAATATGCATAAAGAGGGTGTGAAGAATTGCATAATAGAGGCCTCGTCGCATTCTCTGGACCAGGGCAGGATAGACACATTGCAGTTTGACGCAGCCATATTCACGAACCTTACGAAAGAACATCTGGATTATCACAGGGATATGGATAGTTATCTTGCGTCCAAGATGAAATTGTTTACGAAGATTAAAAATGGGGGGTACGCAATAATAAACAGGGATGACCCTTACTCAGGAAGGATCATAGACAGGGTTAGGTCAGATAAAAAGGCTAACATAATCACTTATGGCATAGAAAACAGCCGAGATGTATACGCCAGCGATATAAAATCTTCTCAAGGCGGGCTGAGATTTACAATCTGCACACAAAAAGGCCCTGCCAAGGCCGAGATCGAATCAAGGCTTATCGGCAGGCACAATGTGTATAATATTCTCGCTAGCGCAGCATGTGGTATTGCCATGGGAATGACATTAGAAGAGATATCTTCAGGCCTGGGAGAGGTCGCAGTATTACCTGGCAGGCTTGAAAAGATTGACTGCGGACAGGATTTCCAGGTCTTTGTGGATTATGCGCATACAGAGGATGGTATGGAGAATGTTTTAAAGGCATTGAGGGAATTAAATCCTGAAAGGATCCTTTGTGTATTTGGCTGCGGCGGAGACAGGGATAAGTCAAAGAGGGGCCCTATGGGCAGGATCACCGCCGAGATCTCAGATAAACTATTTATAACAAGCGATAATCCGCGGAGCGAAGATCCTGCGGAGATAATCAGAGAGATCGCTCGAGGCATAGATAGAAAAGACGCAGATTATGTAATAGAACTAGATAGATACAGCGCCATTGATAAGGCTCTAAAAGAGGCCAGAAAAGGAGATATAGTGCTTGTGGCTGGAAAGGGCCATGAGACATATCAGATATTTAAAGACACTACTCTTCCCTTTGACGACAGGGAAGTGGTAAAAAAGATACTAAGTGAGGCCATGGGTTACGGCAATCGGAAATTGCCGTAACCCATTTGGCCGAACTATCCCGATAGCAACGAGAAAATTTATGCTAAATTTGAAAAATTTAGCTATAAATTTTCGTAGTGTTTTGCTATCGGGATAACGAAGCATACCCCGCTTCGCCCCTAGAAATCGCCCTGAGGAATTCAAAGAATTCCCAGGACTAAAGTCCCTGAAATTTCTTCGAAATTTCTAGGGGCGGATGCGATTTCAGGGACAAAGTCCCGGAAATGCTTTGCATTTCTCGGGGTAAGCAGTGCCAAAATTTTGTTCCATAATTTTGGCACACTCAGCGGGGTCAAATTCGCACTTTCTGAAGTGCTCATTTGAGGAGGTACACATGTTCACAGTCAAAGATATTTTGATGTCCACGAGCGGGATACTTTTGTCAGGAAACGAGAATGAGATGCTGCGGGGTGTTTCTACTGATACGCGTCGTTTAAAAGGCGGCGAACTTTTCGTAGCGATAAAGGGCGAGAGGTTCGACGGCCACAATTTTATACTGGATGCTGTCTCAAAAGGCGCTGGCGCAGTGCTAGTGCAGGACGGGTGTATTACAAATTCAAACTTCAGGCTTCCTGACGCTTCTTTGATCTCTGTGCCAAACAGCATAACTGCCTTGGGCGATATTGCCCGTCTTCACAGATCAAGATTTAAAATACCGCTTATAGGCATTACTGGTTCCAATGGAAAGACAACTACAAAAGAGATGACAGGGGCGATACTTGCCAAGAAATTTAATATAATAAAGAATTTTGGCACAGAGAACAATCATATTGGTGTCCCCCTTACACTTATGCGTATCAATGCCGGCCATAAGGCAGCTGTTCTGGAGATGGGAACAAACCATCTTGGCGAAATAAAACGGCTTTCAGAGATCGCTGCTCCGACCATGGCCATTATTACAAACATAGGGCCATCGCATCTGAAGTACCTCAAAGACATGGATACTGTGCTCAAGGCAAAGTGCGAGATATTGGATTATCTTCGCGATAAAGAGGCTACGGTCGTGATAAATGGAGACGATGAGTTATTGAAAAAGGTAAAGACAAAATCAAAGACAATAAAATTCGGACTTAATAAAGATTTTGACTTTTATGCAGACAAGATAGATCTCCAGCCAGACGGGATAAGTTTTAGATTGAA
>JAHILY010000059.1 GCA_018896815.1 Candidatus Omnitrophota bacterium
AGAAGTCAAGCGGCTGCTAACTCATATCTCATCTGTATTTGGCGTTGACGGGATCGTAAATCCTGAAAGAAGATGGAAAGGGGGCAGAAGAAAGGAATATTATCGAATCAATTTCAATGTGGAAAATGGTATGAAATTGTGGAAGTTAGCGTTGCCGTACATGCCACAGATCTCCTCTATAAACACTAAGTTTTCATACGTCTATGACAGTTTTTAATGGTTATAAAAGCGAGATTAGTTTAGTAGAAACAATCAAAAGACAGCGCAAGCCAAAATCAGCAGAATATAGGGAACGCTGGGATTTATTGAACCCTCATAGATAACAACATATAGCTCTTTTCTGTTGACGCATACAATCTATATATGGTATATTATCTCTGCTATGATATCTAGATATTCCCTTCCTAACATGGCCAGGATATGGGATGAGGAGAATAAATTCCAGAAGATGCTGGATATTGAAATCCTCGCTTGTGAGGCCATGTCTAACCTGGGCAAGGTGCCTAAGAAAGAGCTCAGGAAGATAAAATCCAAGGCAAAATTCAGTGTAAAGCGCATAGAGACAATAGAAAAAAAGACCCGCCACGATGTAATAGCATTCCTACACAATATAGCTGAGCATGTTGGGCCTGCTTCAAGGTTTGTGCATCAAGGCCTGACCTCGAGCGATGTACTAGATACTGCCCTTTCAGTAATGATGAAAGAGGCAGCTAGTATTCTTCTGGATGACCTTAAGAAGCTAAAGAGTGAATTGCGCAAAAAGGCAAATAGATACAAGTACACTATAATGGCAGGCAGGAGCCATGGCGTGCATGCTGAGCCCACAACATTTGGGCTTAAGATGGCCCTTTTTTTCGACGAGATAAACAGGTGTATCGAGAGGATAAAAGCAGCAAAAGATATAATTAACGTTGGCAAGATCTCAGGCCCTGTTGGGACATATTCAAATGTAGAGCCTTATGTTGAGAATTATGTGTGCAGAAAAATAGGGCTTAAGCCAGCAAATATATCCACGCAGGTTTTACAAAGAGACAGGCACGCTGAGTACATGTCACATATTGCAGTTGTTGGAGCCACACTTGAAAAGATCGCGCTCGAGATACGGAATCTGCAAAAGACAGAGCTTAGAGAAGTAGAAGAGCCATTTTCAAAAGGCCAAAAGGGATCTAGCGCCATGCCTCACAAGCGCAACCCTGTAATGTGCGAGAGGATTACAGGCCTTGCAAGGGTCTTACGAGCCAATGCTATGGCAAGCATGGAGAACGTGGCGCTGTGGCATGAAAGAGACATAAGCCATTCATCCGTAGAAAGGATTATTATCCCTGATAGCACAATTCTTTTGGATTACATGCTGAATGATATGATATTTATCATTAAAAACATGCACGTCTATCCGCAGAATATGAGGAATAACCTTGCAAAGACGAAGGGGCTCATATTTTCAGCCAGGATATTGGTGGAACTTGAAAAAAGAGGTGTTGAGAGAAGAAAGGCTTATGATATTATCCAGAGATGCGCAATGGATACGTGGGAAAAGAATGAAAATTTTAAAACAGCCTTGTGGATGGACAAGGATTTTATGAAGGTAGTTAAGGCGAGGGAGCTTGAGATGTTTTTTGATCTGGGGTATTATACAAAACACGTGGACAAGATATTCAAAAAGGTGGGTATATGACGAATATGAAAAAAGGTAAAAAGATTTACGAGGGCAAGGCAAAGATTTTATACGAGACAGATAAGCCTGATCTCGTGATTCAGGAATTTAAGGACGATGCAACGGCATTTGATGCGGCCAAGAGAGGCACTATACAGCAAAAAGGAGTTATGAACAATGAGATTTCTTCTGCAATGTTTCAGCTCCTCGAGTCAAAGGGCATACCTACGCATTTTGTGAAGAAATTGAGCGACAGAGAGATGCTTGTAAAGAGATTGGACATCGTGCTCGTCGAGGTGACAATTAGAAATATCTCAGCAGGAGGGCTTTCAAAGCTTTTAGCTATTGAGGAGGGCATTGTCTTAAAAGAGCCTGTATTGGAGTATCATTATAAAAAGGATGAATTGCATGACCCATTGATAAATGACTACCATATAGAGATGTTAGGGCTCGCCAATCCAAAGGAGATGAAGAAGATAAAGGATTATTCTTTTAGTATAAATGAGATATTAAAGGACTTTTTTGACAAAGTAGGGCTCAAACTCGTGGACTTTAAGCTAGAATTTGGGAGGCACAAGGGTAAGATCCTTCTTGGAGACGAAATTTCACCTGATACATGTAGATTATGGGACAAGAAGACAAACGAGAAGTTAGATAAGGACCGGTTTAGACGGGATCTTGGAAAGATCGAAGAGGCCTATCAGGAAGTTCTTAAAAGAATACAAAAGTCATAATCGTGGAATGGAAAATTGAGGTAAGGAATAAAACTGGAATTTTTGATCCGCTTGGAAGCGGGATCAAAAAAGATATAAAAGACCTGGGCATAGTTGGAGTGAAAAAACTTACGACTTCCCAGGTCTTTGTTGTCTCTGGAAATGTTTCTAATAAAGATGCAGATAGGATCGCCAGGGAGCTTTTGACAGATCCTATTACGCAGGAATATTTTTTTCCTGACGGAATACGGACGACGGAATACGGACGACGGATAGTAGAGATTGCTTATAATCCAGGCGTGATGGATCCGGTTGAAGAGAGTACAAAGAAGGCAATAAGGGATTTGGGTATCTCTGGGGTAAAGTCAGTCAAGACAGAGAGAAAATATTTTATATACGGGAAGATTAGTGAAGCTCAGTTTAAGACGATCTGTGAAAAACTGCTTCATAATAAGGTGATACAGCACGTTGTAAAGGCTCCAGGCTCAAGGCTCAAGGCTCAAGGCAATTATGAATTTAAGCTGATTACCGTTGATATACTTAAGGCGAATGATAAAAAGCTTATGAAGGTCAGTAAAGGCGGGCAGTTGTTTTTAAACCTCAAAGAGATGAAAGAAATTCAGAAGTATTTTAGAAAACTGAAACGCAATCCTACTGATTGTGAGCTTGAGACAATTGCGCAGACATGGTCAGAGCATTGCGCGCATAAAACCTTCAGAGGAGTGATTAACTATAGAGAAGTAACCAGTAACCAGAAACCAGTAACCATGAAGATAGGGAATAGGAAGATTAATAATCTCTTGAAGAATACAATGATGAAGGTTACGAAGGATCTGGATAAAGAGTGGTGTGTTTCGGTTTTTAAGGATAATGCTGGGATTGTCAGATTTGATAAAGAGGATAACATATGTTTTAAGGTCGAAACGCACAATCACCCTTCTGCGCTTGAGCCTTATGGCGGCGCAGGCACAGGAATAGGCGGGGTTATACGCGACATATTAGGCGCAGGTCTTGGCGCAAAGCCTATTATGAATACAGATATTTTTTGTTTTGGTCTTCCTGATACACCTCAATCCAAAGTTCCAAAGGGCATGCTTCATCCAAAGAGGATCATGAAGGGCGTTGTGAGCGGCGTGCGTGATTATGGAAACCGCATGGGTATCCCCACTGCAAATGGCGCAGTGCTTTTTGACGAGCGCTATACAGGCAATCCTCTTGTGTATTGCGGGACAGTCGGTATTATGCCGAAAAAGAAGTCATTTAAAGAGGCAAAGACAGGAGATTATATTGTTGTAGCAGGAGGCAAGACAGGAAGAGATGGCATTCATGGCGCTACTTTTTCTTCAGGCGAACTTACACATGAGTCTGAAGAGATCTCAGGAGGCGCAGTTCAAATCGGAAACCCGATTACAGAGAAAAAAGTTACTGACACGCTTTTAAAGGCGCGCGACAGGAATCTATTTAATGCGATTACTGACTGTGGGGCAGGCGGTTTTTCCAGCGCTGTTGGAGAAATGGGAGAGGTATTGGGCGCAGAAGTAGATCTGGAAAAAGCGCCGCTAAAATACCATGGGCTTACTTATACAGAGATATGGATATCTGAGGCGCAGGAAAGAATGGTCTTGTCTGTTCCAGAAGAAAATATAGATGAATTAATGGATATCTTTAGAAAAGAGGACGTTGAGGCAGTTATAATAGGACGTTTTACAAAAAATAAAAGATTGCGATTGAGATATAAAGGTAATTTAGTATGTGACCTTGATATGAAGTTTTTGTATGACGGGATCCCTAGATTTGAGCGAAAGGCAGTATGGGCCATGCCAAGACACGAGGATCTTAAGAAAGGCTCCCCAAAGAATCTTACCCAGAGTCTTTTAAAGATCCTTTCGAGCTGGAATGTATCTAGTAAGGAATGGGTTATCAGGCAGTATGACCATGAGGTGCAGGGTCAGAGTGTTTTAAAGCCGCTTGTCGGCATTAAAAATGACGGGCCTTCAGATGCAAGTGTGATTCGCCCAAAGTTTGATTCTAAAAAAGGCATTATTGTTTCAAATGGCATAAATCCAAGATATGGCCTGATTGATCCATACTGGATGGCTGCTTCTTGCATAGATGAGGCATTGCGACAGGTAGTTAGCGTAGGAGGCTCTGTAAAAAAGACTGCTCTTTTGGATAATTTCTGTTGGGGCAATACGGATAAGCCTGACAGGCTTGGCGATTTAGTCAGGGCAAGTTACGGGTGTTATGATATTGCAAAAGGTTATGGGGTGCCCTTTATTTCAGGAAAAGATAGCTTAAATAATGAGTATTCAGTTCATGGAAAATCCATTTCAATACCACCTACTCTTTTAATATCGGCCATGTGCGTTATGGATGATGTTGAAAAAACAGTTTCCATGGATTTAAAGGAATCTGGAAATTTGATATATATCATTGGCATGACATATGATGAGATGGGCGGCTCGCATTACAACATGATAAATGAAGTTATTGGAAATAGCGCTCCCAAGGTAGATACAAAATACGGCACCAAGGCCTTTAAGAGACTGTACAAGGTAATCAATTCTGGTTTAATAAGGGCGTGTCATGATTGTTCAGAGGGTGGCATAGGAATCAGCTTGGCTGAAATGGCCTTTGCAGGAGGCCTTGGTGTAGAGGCATTTTTAGGCCAGGCGCCATATGCCGCTCCAGGCATACGAAATGATGTGGTTTTGTTTTCTGAGTCGAATACAAGGTTTATTGTTGAGGTGAAGAAAAAACATAAAAAGAGATTTGAGAATGCCATGAAGGGTGTTCCAATTGGGCTCATAGGATGCGCGTCAAATAAGAAAGACTTTAAGATTTATGGAGTAAATGGCAAGAAGGTCGTGGATGTAGGTATAGATAGACTAAAAGAAGCTTGGCAGAAACCACTGAGATGGTGATTGAAACCTATTTCACCGCGTAGGTGGACCATTTGGTCACCTACGCGGTGTACGCGGTATAATATGAAGAAACCCAAAGTTATAGTCTTACGAACAGCTGGGACGAATTGTGATGTAGAGACTGCTAGTGCATTTCAGATGTGCGGAGCGCTAACAGACTTAGTCCATATAAATGAGCTTGTAAGGCGCGAGAAATATTTAGATGATTATCAAATCCTTGCGCTTCCTGGTGGATTTACCTATGGCGATGATATTGCTTCGGGAAAAATCCTTGCAAATGAGATGAAGTATAGTTTAGGTGATGAAATTAAAGATTTTATCAATAGTGGCAAACTTGCAATAGGCATATGCAATGGGTTTCAGGTTTTGGTGAAAGCAGGAATTTTGCCAGGCATAAATAATAATGGAATAGAAGCAACGCTGAGCTTTAATGATTCAGGCAAATTTGAAGATAGATGGGTATATCTACGGAATACGGAATACGGACGACCCCTCGACTTTGCTCGGGGCAGGCGGACGACGAAATGTGTCTGGACAAAAGGTATAAAGAAAGTAGTCTATTTGCCAGTGGCGCATGGGGAGGGCAAGTTTATACCAAAAGATAAAAAGATTTTGAGCACACTTAAGAGAGATAAGCAGATTGTATTTCAGTATGTGGATGAAAAAGGTAAATTCAGTGGTTATCCATATAATCCGAATGCCTCAGTTGAGCATATAGCAGGGATTTGCGATCCAGCAGGCAGGGTCTTAGGCATGATGCCGCATCCTGAGAGGCATATCTTGGGTACGCAGCACCCCAGGTGGACGCGTGAGGGTTTAAAAAAATACGGCGACGGCCTCGAGATCTTTAAAAATGGTGTTAGGTACGTAAAAGAGAAATTATGATCAACTACAAAAAGGCAGGAGTGAACATAGATAAGGCAAATAGATTTGTGAAAGAAATTGCCAAGCATGCCTCAAAGACAAAGCGGACTGAGATCATGGGCGGCATAGGAGGATTCGGCGCCTTTGCCGGGATTCCCAAAGGATATAAAAATCCTGTGCTTGTTTCTTCTACAGATGGAGTTGGTACAAAGCTATTAATAGCCGATATTTTAAACAAGCACAATACAATCGGTATTGATCTGGTTGCAATGTGTGCGAATGACATAGTAGTAACAGGCGCAGCGCCGCTTTTCTTTTTAGATTATTTTGCAACAGGCAAATTAAATAACAAGAAAGCCTTGGATATAGTTAAAGGGATTTGCGGGGGGTGTAAAAAGGCTGGATGCGCACTGATAGGCGGAGAGACAGCAGAGCTCCCTGGTATGTACAAAGGCGAACAATATGACCTGGCTGGTTTTTGCGTTGGCGTGGTTGAGAAAAATAAGATTATCGACGGAAAATCTGTAAAGCCAGGTGACAGGATCATAGGGATCCAGTCAAATGGCCTGCATTCAAATGGTTTTAGTCTTGCAAGAAAGGTATTCAGAAAAAGTGAATTAAAAGGTAGTATCGGCAATGCCCTTCTTAAGCCGACTATAATTTACGTAAAGCCAATTCTTGATTTGATAAAAAAGATAAATGTGAAATCGCTTGCACATATAACAGGTGGAGGATTTTATGACAATATACCAAGGGTCTTGCCAAAAACAACAGATGCCTTAATATACCAGGAGTTATGGCGCGTGCCTGAGATATTTAAAATAATCCAAAAAAGGGCCAATATAGACGATAAAGAGATGTATCGCACCTTTAATATGGGCATAGGCATGGTAGCTGTGGTGAGCAAGAAAGATATTAAGAAGACGCATGGGATAATAAAAAGATTTGGATTAAGGTCATGGACAATAGGCGAGATTATCAAGGGAAAAGGAAGAGTTATAATATGAAGGTGTTAGTAGTCGGCTCTGGAGGAAGAGAGCATGCACTTATCTGGAAGATATCTCAGAGCAGAAAAGTAGATAAAATCTATTGTGCGCCTGGAAATGGCGGGATAAAAGAACTGGCAGAACTTGTGAATATAAAGGCAGATGATGCAGCTGGCCTTTTAAGTTTTGCAAAAGAGAAAAAAGTAGATCTGACTATAGTGGGTCCTGAGGCGCCGCTTGTAAAAGGGATTGTTGATATATTCCAGGGAGAGGGCTTGAAGATATTCGGACCAACTAAAGAGCTTGCAATGTTAGAGGGTAGCAAGGTATTTGCCAAAGAGACAATGCAGAGGTTTGGAGTGCCTACGGCAGATTTTCAGGTATTTGATAATCCTCTAGACGCAAAGAAATATTTAAAAGAGAAAGGCACACCTATAGTTGTAAAGGCAGATGGCCTTGCAGCAGGAAAAGGTGTAATCGTAGCCAAGACCATAGAAGAAGCAGAAAGCGCCATAGAAGATATAATGGTTAAGAAAATATTTGGAAGCGCAGGAGACAAGCTTATCCTTGAAGACTGCCTGGAAGGTGAAGAGGCATCGATCCTGGTTTTTAGTGACGGTAAAAATATAGCACCACTTGTTTCTTCGCAGGACCATAAAAGGATCTTTGACAATGACGAAGGACCGAATACTGGAGGTATGGGCGCTTATTCACCTGCGCCTGTTGTTTCTGGCGAGATATTTAATGATATCATAGATAAGGTATTCAGGCCTATAATCACAGGCCTCGCAAAAGAAGGGAAATATTATAAAGGAGTTTTATACGGTGGTCTGATGATGACAAAAAAAGGCCTAATGACCTTGGAATTCAATGTAAGATTTGGAGATCCTGAGACGCAGGCGATTTTACCGAGATTAAAATCAGGCCTAGTGGATGTTGCAATTGCCTGCATAGAAGGAAGTCTTGATAAGATAAATTTAGAATGGGATGAAAGGGCATGCCTCTGTATTGTAGCAGCGTCTAAAGGATACCCAGGCTCATATGAAAAACATAAAGAGATCAATGGCCTGGGAAATGTTAAAGACGGCATGGTCTTTCATGCAGGGACAGTTAGTGAAAATGGAAAGATTTTTACAAGCGGAGGCAGGGTGTTAGGTATCACAGGAATGGGCAAAGACATAGAGTCTGCAAAGCTCAAGGCATATGAGACAGCGGGAAAGATAAAGTTTAACGGAATATACTACAGGAAAGATATAGGCGATAAAGCAATAAGGAGGAATTAAATGGCCAAGAACAAGGTTTTAGTCGGTATATTAATGGGTAGTAAGTCTGATACTGAGACAATGGTTGAGACAGAAAAGATCTTGAAAAAAAATAAGATCTCTTACGAGGTAAATGTATTATCAGCACACAGGACGCCGGATAAGGTGCGAGAGTATGCTAAATCTGCCGAGAAAAGAGGCCTAAAGGTCTTGATATGCGGGGCAGGCATGTCTGCTGCATTGGCTGGCGTAATAAGCGCGTATACAGAGCTGCCTGTTATAGGAGTTCCAATGCACACAAAGGCATTAAAAGGACTGGATTCATTGCTTTCCACTGTGCAGATGCCATCAGGCGTGCCAGTGGCATGCATGGCAATAGGCAAGGCCGGCGCAAAGAACGCTGCTATTTTGGCCAAACGTATCCTGAAAGTCACGAATGGCCACGAATAAAAATCGAATGGCCACGAATTATTTGTGATAATTCGATCGAAATTCGTGGTAATTCGTGTATCAGTGAAGCGAGTTAATAATGCAGACTGAGATCATAAAGATTAATCCTAATTCGCCTGAGCCAGATTTGATTAAGCGGGCTGCAGAGTTGTTGCGAGATGGCAAACTTGTGGCTTTTCCCACAGAGACTGTCTATGGTATAGGCGCGAATTACTTAGACAAGAACGCAATAGACAGATTGTATAAGATCAAAAAAAGGTCGAAGAAAAAACCTTTTACTATTCATATCTCATCATTTGAGTCGCCAGGGTATCTGGATATAGTTTTGTCTAAAAAGGCAGATAGGCTTATACGTAAGTTCTGGCCAGGACCTTTGACAATAGTTGCCCTTGATAAAAAGAAGCAAAAAATAGGGCTTCGCATGCCAAGTAATAAGATAGCCCTGGAGCTCATAAGCGCATCAAAGCTGCCTATAGCTGTTCCAAGCGCGAACATATCCGGGAATAAGGCACCTACTTCAGCTAGAGAGGTGATATCTGAGATGCAAGGCTCTATTGACATGATACTGGATGGAGGACCTACAGATATAGGTATTGAGTCGACTGTTTTAGACGTGACAGAAGAGGCCTTTAAGATATTAAGACAAGGCGCAATATCAAAAAAAGATTTATTGGCTGATTATCATGTGCTCTTTGTATGTACAGGCAATAGCTGCAGGAGCGTCATGGCAAAGGCAATGCTAGAGAAGTTTCTTAAACAGGCAGGGCTTTCAGATAATGTCCTGGTGGATTCTGCTGGCACAGGCGGATTTACTGGTATAAGCGCAGCAGCAAATACTGCGCAGGTCATGAAAGAGGAAGGCGTGGATGTCTCAATGCACAGAGGAAAAGGTATTACTCCGGCGCTATTAAAGAAATCTGATTTTATATTTGTCATGGAAAACATGCATAGAGATGTTATTTTAACCAGGCTGCCTGAGATCAAATCAAAGGTAAGGCTCCTTAAGGAAAACGAGAATATACCAGATCCTATAGGAAAATCACTCGAAGAATATAGACGCGTAAAAAACATTATCAGGGACAAGGTAGAGAATATTTTTTTGGAACTGTTTAAAAAGGAGAATAAAGGATGAAGATTGCAATTGGCGCGGATCATGGCGGCTATAAACTAAAAGAGTCTTTGGCGAAATTCTTAAAGAAAAAAGGTTACTCGGTAAAAGACTTTGGCGCATTTTCTAAAGAGCCATGCGACTATCCGCCGATAGGATATAAAGTTGCCAAATCTATTGGCAGAGGTCTGTACAAAAGAGGTATACTTATATGCAAGACAGGCATTGGCATGGCAATTGTCGCAAATAAGGCCAAGGGTGTGCGCGCTGCGCTCTGTGACAGGGTAGATATAGCGCGTTCGAGCAGGGAGCATAATGATACAAATGTGTTGGTCTTTGCAGCAAACATTGTCTCAGCATCACAGGCAAGGAAGATTACCAGTATCTGGCTTTCAACAAAGGCAACAGGAGGAAGGCATAGAAGAAGGGTGAGGCAGATTAAGAAGATAGATGGAAGATAATCCTTTATACACCGCGTAGGTGCGCGGTGCGCACCTACGCGGTGTAATAGGTAGATAATTTTTTGGAGGCAAGATGAAGTCATTAAAGAAAATAGACCCAGAGATTTTTAAGGTAATACAAAGAGAATTAAAACGCCAGCAGGATAATATTGAGCTTATAGCCAGTGAGAATTTTACAAGCCTTGCGGTCTTAGAGGCACAGGGCTCTGTACTGACAAACAAATATGCTGAAGGCTATCCCTCAAAGAGATGGTATGGCGGGTGCGAATATGTTGATGAAGCAGAGACCCTGGCAATACAAAGGGCCAAGAAGATATTTGGCTCAGAACATGCCAATGTCCAGCCTCATTCAGGCGCGCAGGCGAATATGGCAGTGTATTTTGCATTGCTTAAGCCAGGCGACACAGTCCTGGCAATGGACCTTGCATGCGGAGGTCACTTGACTCATGGTCTCTCGCATAATTTTTCAGGAAAACTATATAAGATAGTATCTTATGGGGTAAACAAAAAGACTGAGCAGCTGGACTATGATGAAATAGCTGATCTCGCTCAGAAACATAAACCAAAGATGATTATTGCCGGGGCAAGCGCATATCCACGCACTATAGATTTTAAGAAATTCAGAGAGATTGCTGATAAGGCAGGCGCGTATCTATTTGTAGATATGGCGCATTTTGCAGGGCTTGTAGCAGCAGGGCTTCACCCAAACCCTGTGCCTTATGCAGAGGTAGTATCGACTACTACGCATAAGACGCTTCGTGGGCCAAGGGGCGGCATGATACTCTGCCGTAAGGAATTTTCCAAAAAAATAGACGCAGAGATCTTTCCTGGGACTCAGGGCGGGCCTTTGATGCACGTAATAGCTGCCAAGGCAGTTGCCTTAAAAGAGGCGGGGACCAGTGAATTTAAGGATTATCAAAAACAGGTCGTAGAAAACTCTAGGATGCTTGCCAAGTCATTGCAGGATTTAGGATTCAGGATAGTTTCAGGAGGTACTGATACGCACCTTTCTTTGGTAGACCTTGGCTCTAAGGGAATAACAGGCAAGGATGCATCCAATACACTCAGCAAGGTCAATATTACTGTTAATAAAAACCTCATACCTTTTGACAAAAGGAGGTCTTCTATTGCAAGTGGCATAAGATTAGGCACGCCTGCTGTTACAACGAGAGGTATGAAGGAATCTGAGATGAAAGAGATCGCAGATATAATAAACAGCGCCTTAACTAAGAAGTGTGACAAAGAATGTGTTGATAGAGTAGATAGACTTGTTAAGAGATTTCCATTATATCCAGAATTGATTTAAAATTTTTAGATAAATATATAAAGGAGTGTTAATCATGAAATGTCCATTTTGTGGTCATGATGAAGACAAGGTCATTGATTCGCGGTCCTCTGAAGAAGGCCGTTCTATCCGAAGGAGAAGGGAGTGCCTGCATTGTCATAGGAGGTTTACGACCTATGAGAATATAGAGGAGGCCTCTCTAATGGTCATAAAAAAAGACGGCCGCAGAGAGCCATTTGACAGAAAAAAAATCCTGGCTGGTATTAAAAAGGCGTGCGAGAAAAGGCCTATAAGCACGCAGAAACTTGAAGAGCTTGCAGATAAGATAGAATATACGCTTCAGAGTAAGTTTGAAAAAGAGGTAGATGCCAGCGAGGCAGGAGAATTGATAATGGAACTTTTATATGACCTGGATGAAGTAGCCTATGTAAGATTTGCCTCAGTCTACAGGCAATTCAAGGATATAAATCACTTTATGAAGGAGCTAAAAGGCCTCTTGAACCATAAGTAGGTCTTATTCCGCAGTATAACTTACGAAATCAGCCTCTTTTTTCAACCTCTCAAACCATTCATCAAAGGCCTCCTGTTTCTTTTGCTCAAGAAGGCCATTTTTAAAATCTTCTTTCTCTTCGATGAACTTTGTTTCATCTATGTCTTTGTATTCATCTAATTTTACAATCACCCAGCTCTCCTGCATTTTTATAGGAGATGATGTTTCTTCATTTTTCAGAGAGATAGAGGTTTCTACAAACTCTTTTGCAGGGCCGAGCATGGGTATATAGCCGCTCCGTGCAATAAACTCAGTCTGCTTGATTTCTTTCTCAAGCGCCTTCGCAGTGTCTTCAAATGATTTACCAAATCGATAGTTGTTTTTTATCCTGAGATAGAGCTTTATTGCATTTTTTTCAGAAAGCTTTACGGACCTTTCCCTTATGAAAGATTTTTTCACCTCATCCTTAGCTTCTGTAAATTCAGGTATGTAAGATGGTTTTCTTTCTTTTGCCTGTATGATGTAAAATGCCTTATCAGTCTTTACCAGGATATTAGAGATTTCACCAGGTTCTAATTCAAACCCTTTTTTTGTAAATTCATATGAGAAGCCCACGCCAGGTATTTCTTCTTGCATATTGAAAAAACCTGTTTCCTTTGGCTCTAATGTAAAGCTTTGCGCTAATTCGTCCAGCTCGTTTTTAACCAGGACCTTGTCCAATACCTTATAGGCCAGTTCTTCTGCCAGAGATTGTTTTCTTTCTCCAGCGAGCCTGTCAGAGATCTGGGTTTTTATAGTATCATCCAGGCTGGGTATTTCTTCAGAATCTGGTTTCTGAAAGTCTTTTGTGTGATCTTCGAAGTATCTCTTGATCTCCATGCCGTCAATATAGGCCTCTTTTTCAAAATCAGAAAATGCTATCTCTATGTACTTGACATTTACCTCGTCAGGTTTTCTAAAGGAATCCCTGTTTTCTTCATAGAAGTTAATGACGTCCTCTTCTTGGCAGCGCACGTCCTTTTCAGAATCATTGAAAGGCGCTGATACATAGGATGATTTAATCTCTTCAAATTTTTCCTTATAGGCCAGTCTTGTTTCTTCTTCTGATAGAGATACATGAGAGGTGATCCTGTCTCTGAGTTTTGAGACACGTATGTCATCCCTTATCCTTTCCTCAAATCCCCTTGCGCCCTCGCCCACCATAGACTTATATAGTTTTTTATCAAATGCACCATTGCGCTGGAATGCAGGAAAGGATATTATCTTTTCCAGGACCTCGTCATCTTTTACCCCTATATTCTCTCTTTTTGCTAGTTCCAGCAGGATAATACGGTTCCATGCCATCTGGTCAATAAGTTCATCCGGGATATTCGTGCCAAAATTCCTTGTAAGATAGTCTCTTGTCACTATCCACATATCAGCATATCTATCAAAGGAGATTTTCTTATTAAATATCTTTCCAGCGTGGCTTGACCCTTTGTCATTTTTTTTACCAGATGTACCCGCGCCCCATATTACAAAGGCAGGTATTATCAGTATGGCCAGGCCCCATATTATGCGCTTCATATTCTTTTTTTTGCGTAGAAATTTAAGTAGCATTTGTATCTCCTTTTTCGAAATATTATACTCTTTATGTCTTGGAAAATCTATGTTAAAATAAGTGAGGCTGAAATTTACGGAAACGTAAATTTCTAGCCGAACTTATCCCGAGGCACAAAGTGCCGAGGGATCTCATTTTATGAAAAATCAGGAGATAGCGGACATATTCAGGCAGATTGCTCAGATCTTGGAAATCATGGGCGAGAACCATTTTAGGATCCGCGCGTATGAGCGGGCTGCCCAGAATATAGAATCCATGCCAGAGGATATAGAGATTTTTATAAAAGAGGATAGAGTGACTACTATCCCTGGCATAGGCAAGGACCTTGAGCAAAAGATAAAGGAGATAGTGTCTGAAGGCAGGCTGCAGTATTTAGAAGACTTAAAAAAGGATATCCCAAAAGGCCTTTTAGATATCCTGGCCATACCAGGTGTAGGGCCCAAGACAGCAAAGTTATTATATGAGAAACTGGACATACGCGATGTAGTTATGCTCGAACGCATGGCCCATGCTGGGAGGATAAGGGAGCTCCCAGGCATGAAGCAAAAGACAGAGGAGAATATCCTGCGCGGCATAGAGATCCTGAAAAGGGGCCATGACAGAATGGATCTAAAGACAGCTCAAAATGCAGCCCTATCATTTGTATCAGAGCTCAAGAGATTAAAAGAGGTAAAGAGAATAGATCCAGCAGGCAGTTTAAGAAGGGGAAAGGATACAGTAAGGGATATTGACATACTGATCTCTTCAAATAGTCCAGAAAAGGTAATGGGAGCATTTACTGAATCGCCGCAGGTAAAAGAGGTCATTGTAAAGGGCCCAACAAAGTCATCCATACTCAGCACAGACGATATCAATGTAGATGTAAGGGTTATTAAAGATGATTCCTATGGCGCAGCGCTTTTATATTTTACCGGGTCAAAAGAGCACAATATAAGATTGCGCCAGCTTGCAATTAAAAAGGGCCTTAAATTAAGCGAATATGGCATATTTAGAAAGAACAAAAGGATTGCAGGAAAGACAGAGATAGAGATGTACAAAAAGCTTGGCCTTCCATATATCGAGCCTGAACTGAGAGAAGCCAGGGGCGAGATTGAGGCAGCATCGGAGGATAAACTGCCTGATCTGATAGAATTAAAAGATATAAAAGGGGATCTCCATGCGCATTCTACCTGGTCTGACGGAGGGAGCTCCATGGAAGAGGTTGTGAAAAAGGCAAAAGATATGGGATATGAGTATATAGCCATAACTGACCATTCGCAAGGCCTGAAGATTGCAAGAGGCCTGGACAGACGAGATCTAAAGAATAAGAAAAAAGAGATGAACAGGTTATCTAAGAAATACAAGGGTATAAAGATTTTATTCGGCACTGAGGTGGACATTGATTCAGAAGGAATGCTTGATTATCCAGATGATATATTAAGAGAAATGGATATTGTTATAGGCGCTATACATTCAGGTTTTAAACAGCCCAGGGAAAGGCTCACAAAGCGGATTACAGCTGCCTGCAAGAATAAATATGTCCATATTATTGCGCACCCCACTGGAAAACTATGGGGCGCAAGAGAGGCATATGAGGTAGATTTTGAAGAGGTGTTTAGGGTAGCAGCGGACACAGGCACAGCCATAGAGATAAATAGCTATCCGCAGAGACTTGATTTAAATGACATATATAGCCGCATGGCAAAGGAAGCTGGAGTGAAACTGGCTATAAATACAGACGCGCATATTGCTGAAGAGCTGGATAACATGAAATTTGGCGTATCTGTCGGTCGCAGGGCATGGCTTGAGAAAAAGGATGTAATTAATACGCTTGGTTTTGGGAAATTGAGAACATTTCTTAAAAAAAAGTCAAGTTGACGGCATAGGGTGGATTTGTTATAATAAGTGAGGGCATAAGTTACGAAAATCTTTGATTTTCGTAACTTATGCGGCCGAACTATCCCGATAGCAACAAGAAAATTTATGCTAAATTTGAAAAATTTAGCATAAATTTTCGAAGTGTTTTGCTATCGGGATAACGGAGCATACCCCGCTTCGTAAGCAGTGCCAAAATTCTGTTCCATAATTTTGGCACACTCAGCGGGGTCAAATTCGCACAGAAATTTACGTTCACTTTGTTCCGTAAATTGCGTACTCATTTGAGGTGGTGTATGGTGAGAAGGGTGCTAATAGCATCGGTTTTAACAGTGCTACTCTTTTCTCTGGGATTCTTTACGCTTAATGGTTTTGGTAGAGAAACT
>JAHILY010000060.1 GCA_018896815.1 Candidatus Omnitrophota bacterium
AGGCAGGATAGTGATTGCAGATGGGCCTATGGATGATGGAGATTTTAATGAGATTGCGCGATTTGCGGGGTTATATGAGATCAAGAAGTTTTATAAGGAAAAGGCTAATTTTGATATAGAGATATATGATTTACGTCAGGAACAAGTGATAAAAAAGAACGAAGAGATTGTCAAGAGAATTAAGTTAAAAGGCGACCCAGCTGGTTATACAGCTATAGATTTAGGAAAGATAAGCGAATTTAAGAAAGGTGCCTTGGATTATAGCTCTTTAAGGGGGTCTGAGTGCAGGCAGGATATTATGTCCTTGCATCACAATGAAGGTAAAGATGAATATTTGATAGCTAACACATTTTTAAGATCAGATGTTGTAATTAATCTTCCCAAGATGAAGACGCACAAAAGATCAGGGGTGACATTAGCCCTTAAAAATATGATAGGTATTACAGGAGACAGAAACTGGCTGCCGCATTTTAGTGAATGTCCTCGCGGCAAGGTCAGGGTAGATCCTGAAAAGGAGATAATTAAGTTGTTGAAAAAAATGTTTGCTTTGATAAAGCCTTTAAGGGATAGATTGAGGCAGTTTGTTGGCGTTACAGGATCTACTATGCGTTCAGGAAATTGGTACGGCAATGATGTTATTTGGAGGACCATCATAGATCTGGCACATATAGGTTGTTATGCAGACAGAAACGGTGTCATAAGAAAAGATAGACAGCGCAGGAGTTTTGTAATTATGGATGGCATTGTAGCAGGAGAAGGGGATGGGCCTTTAAATCCTTTTCCTAAGCAATGCGGTATTTTAATAGCCGGTTTTAATGATTTTTGCGTAGATATAACAGCTAGTCGACTCATGGGATTTGATCCGGCAAAGATACCAAAATTTAAAAATATATCAAAAGATAAGATGCATAAACTTTACAATTTTGATTTCAAGGAGATACAGTGCATATCGAATATCAAAGATTGGAGCAAAAATCTGGATGAATTTAAGGGCAGATGTTTAAATTTTAAGCCGCATTATGGATGGAAAGGCCATATAGAGGTAGATGATGTCAAAGAATAAGATTTATGAAAAGAACCCGGCAGCGCTACAGAGTCTTTTATTAACAGGCAGGGGTTTTCTATATAATTTTTTACGCCAGGGTGGGATTTTTAGAAAGATGCTTTCTGAACTGGAATCAATGGAGCATTTTGACGCAGGTAAAATTAGAGAATGGCAGAATAAAAAATTGAGTTTATTGGTGCGGCATTCGTACAAAAATGTCCCCTATTATAACAGGATCTTTAAAAAACTTGGAATAATACCTGCGGACATCAAGGGTATGGAAGACTTAAAGAAACTCCCTTTTTTAACCAAGGAGGACGTGCGTCGGAATCCCGAGGATTTCCTGGCCAGGAACATAAACAGGTTTTTTGTCAGGAAAAATTTTACCAGTGGCACCTCTGGTAAGCCGCTCAAGCTGTATCGAGACCTTTATTCTGTCAATTTTGAGAATGCTATTGTGTGGAGACAAAGAAAGTGGGGAGGCCTGGATTTTTCTGACAGGATAGTGGTGCTTAGAGAGGAACAAATAGTGCCGTTTGGAGTAAAAAAGCCGCCTTTTTGGCGGTATTCTATGCCAGAGAAAAGATTGTTTCTTTCTGCATATCATTTAAGCGAAGAAAATGTCTCTTATTATGTAAAGGCTATAAAGGATTTTAAACCCAAGGCTATAGAGGCAGAGCCGTCTTTACTTTATATTTTAGCGAGGTTTATCAAAAAACAAGGTATATCATCAGGCACATTTTCTATAAAGTCTATATTTACCTCTTCAGAGATGCTCCTGGATACGCACAAGCAGATTATCGAAGAGGTTTTTGGGGCAAGGATATATGATTTTTATGGCAATGCAGAAAGGGCGGCTGCTATAGGTACGTGCGAGAAAGGAAACTATCATGTGTTACCAGAATATGGCATTACAGAGTTTTTGCCTTTGAGCGCCGAACCTGGAAAGGTAGAGATAGTGGGCACAGCCTTACATAACTATGCCATGCCTCTTTTGCGCTATCGCACAGGGGATATGGTAGAGCTTTTAGATTCAGATTGCGCATGCAATAGAAAATTTAGGACTATCGGGAAGATCAAAGGAAGGATTTCTGATTTTCTCATATGTAAGGATGGAAGGATTGCTGTGGATGCGTGTTATCTGACGCTTAAAGGTGTAGATAATATTCTGCAGTCTCAAATAATACAGGAGGACCTGGATACAATAAGCATAAAGTTTATACCAGGTGAGAATTTTTCAAAAAAAGACAAAGATAAAATAATGAATAATGTAAAGGCATATATGGGGCCGGAGGTCGAGGTGTTTCTGGAACAAGACAGCGAAATCGCAAATGATAAAACTACCAAATACAGGCCCTTTATCTCAAAGGTGAAATTGTGACCAAGATAGTTTTTGTTATTTCTACAATGGGAATAGGCGGGGCCGAGACAGTGTTTCACGATATGGCCTTGGGTTTAGGCCAGCATAAGGGCGAGTATGATGTAAGCGTGGTATGTCTTTATGAAAGAGGCAGGATAGGAAAACGCCTGTCCGAAAAAGGCGTAGAAGTACATAGTTGTGTCTTAAGGAATAGGTTTGACATAAAGGGTATGGTCAGATTCATGAATATCTTGAGAGAAAAAAGGCCTGATGTCTTGTATGTTGCAGGTCAGACCCTGGCCCAGGCAGTGTCATTTGCAGCTTCTATATTTGTAAAGATACCTGTAAAGATTATAGGTGTGCATTCGCATGATTTGGCTCAGAGAGCGCTCTATAAATTATTTATCGATAGGCTTACTTTTAATTCTGCCACACAAATAGTCTGTGTCTCTGAGTCACAGAAAAGACATATTGCTATTAGCAAGAATGTATCGCCTGATAAGATAAAGGTGATTTATAACGGAGTGGATGCGGATAGATTCAGAGAAAAAAAGATAATGGGAAATGGATTTTCAATTCCAGAAGGCGCGGTTGTTATAGGCGTATTAGCTTCTTTGAGAAAAGAGAAAGGCCTGGATGTGTTGATCCAGGCGATACCTGATATTTTAAGGCATTGCCCGGAGGCGTGTTTTGTGATAGCCGGGGATGGCATGGAAAAAGATAAACTGGAAGACATGGCAAAGACCCTGGGCGTTTATTCCAATGTTAGATTTTTAGGACAGAGAGAGGATGCATCCAGTATCGTGCCTATTTTTGACATTGGATGTTTGAGCTCGCGGACTGAGAATTTTCCTCTCAGCATATTGGAATATATGGCGTGCGGCAAGCCTGTTGTTGCTACTCGAGTGGGCGGTGTTCCAGAAATGGTCAAAGACGGGATGAATGGTTTTTTGGTAAAACCTGAATCTCCAGGTGATTTGTCAAAGAAGATCCTCTCTTTAATCAATGACAAGCCTCTTCGCAGATCCATGGGCACAGAAGGAAGGAAGATAGTAGAAGACAGTTTTACGCTGGACAAGATGATAGATAATTACAAGGGATTTTTTAAACAGGTGCAGGTATGAAGATATTGATTACCACGACATTGAAGGGAAATTTGACAGAGGCCAAGGTAAAGTCTTTAGTTGCGTTGCCCGAGGTTGAACGTATTTTCTATGTCTCTGACAGGCCAGGTCCTTTTTTTGAAAAGGTTAAATATTATTGCATGCCGCCAAGGCTTTTGAAGGTTTTCAATAACAATGCAGTTGTACGATTAGTCTTTAAATTCTTCATGGTTTTTTATTTATCAATAGTCAAAAGACCGGATTTATTGATGGGTTATTCTTTTATGCCTCACGGCATTAATGCGGCCTTGATAGGAAGGATTTTGAATATACCGAGATGTATCAATGTTATCGGAGGTGTCCTTGGCGTGGAAGGCGGAGGATTTACCTGCGGGAATAATGTGTTGTTGAAAAAATTAAGGAAAAAGGATTCTTTCTTGGAAAAGATACTTCTCCGGATAGCTAATACGAGCGACTTTATTACTGTAACAGGATCAAATACCAGGGATTTTCTGATATCAAAAGGCCTTGATAAGGAGAAGATAGAGATATTGTCCAGCACAATAGATACTAAAAGGTTTTTCCCAGCCAATTCCAAAAGGATATACGATTTGATTACAATAGCTGAATTGATCCCGAGTAAAGGGATAGATGTGTTTTTAAAGATCGTTTCGAGATTGAAAAAAAACAAATTTAAGATAAAGGCTGTAATCTTGGGAGACGGGGAACTCAGGATGTATCTGGAGGATTTATCAAGAAAACTCGGGCTTGAAGAGATTGTCCAATTTGCAGGTTTTGATTCAAATGTCGAAAAATATTTAAATGCCTCGAAGATATTTTTGCTTCCAACGCAAAACGAAGGCTTGTCGCTCTCTATGTTAGAGGCAATGGCATGCGGGGTCGTGCCGGTAGTTTCCATGGTAGGTGATTTGGAAGATGCGGTAAAGAATGGTGTAAACGGCAGGCTATTGGATAAGGATGATATAGATGGTTTTGTTTCAGCTGTCTCTGGATTATTAAGGGCTCCAAAGACCCTGGCGCTTTATTCTAAAAGCGCTGTTGAAACTATACGCGAAAATTATACTATCAAAGGCGCGACAGAGAAATGGAAAAGGATTTTATCTAATATCAGGTTGTCGAGAGAGGCAACGAGCTGGTATTTTGACAGGCTGAGATCCATGAGCGTTTTAGAGATAGGATATAGATTGATGCGCATTTTGAGACTGAGGTTACTCGGCGCAAGATTTTTACTGCTAGGAAAGAATACTTATCTGTCGCCCAAGGCCTCCAGGGAAGCAAGATTTTTTGTGGATGAAAAAGACATAGATTTTATCAGGCAGGATTTTGCTAAGGTGAGGAAAGAGGGCTTATTTGAGATCAGAGATATTGATTGGTATAACGATCCTGTTTCTAATGCGAGGTGCAAGGGGGCATTTAGGGATGATACAAGGCATAGGATTGGATTTTACCAGGTTGAGATCAGAAGGATATGGGAGCTAAATAGATTCCAGTGGCTCGTGAGTTATGCGCAGCAATATGCCATGGAAAGGGATGAGGCAGCGGCGGAAAAGATTGTCTCAGTATTAAAGGACTGGATAGAGAAAAACCCTGCCTTAAAAGGTATAAACTGGTCAGATTCGCTGGAGGTTTCCTTGCGTCTTTTGTCCTGGGCGTGGATATATTTTCTTATAAAGGATTCCATGGCATTTCATAATGATTTTGAGCATATATTTCTAAGGAGTATCTATTTTCAGGTAAATTTTATTGAATCCAATCTGTCCAGATATTCTTCAGCAAACAATCATCTTATAGGAGAAGGCATGGGCCTATTTATAACAGGTGTCTTATTTCCTCAATTAAAGGGCGCCGGCAAAAGACTCAAAAAAGGAAAGGCTATTTTGGAGCAGGAGATAGAAAAACAGGTTTATCCTGATGGCGTGAGCAAGGAACAATCCACAGGATATCATGAATTTGTAACAGATTTGTATTTAATCAGTCTTATCATAGCCAGGAAAAATAATATCGAATTTTCAGATGCGCTATATTCAAGATTAGAAAAGATGTGCGAGTTCTTGATGCATATGACGGACAAGAATGGAAACCTGCCGTCCATAGGAGATAGCGACGACGGAGTCGTTATAAGATTGGATACTCTAAGGGAGGGTCCCAATGCTGTTTCAGTCTTAAATACAGCCAGTGTCATATTTAATAGAAGAGACTTTAAAAAGTACTCTATCGACGGCAAGACCTTGTGGTTATTGGGCCGCAAAGGCTATGATAGATTTTCATTATTAAAGAAAGCAAGTAACGTCGGTATTTCTAAAGGATTTGGACATAGCGGGTATTATATTATGAGACACAAAGATTTGTTCCTTAGTTTTGATTGTGGTGCGCTGGGGTATCTGTCATTGGCTGCACATGGCCACGCAGATAGTTTAGCTATTACCTTGAATATAGGTGACAGGGATATATTGATAGATCCAGGCACATATTTGTACCGCTCAGGTAATGGTTGGCGTGATTATTTTCGCAGCACAAAGGCGCATAATACTATAAGGATAGACAGGCTGGACCAGTCAGAGATAAAAGGGCCTTTTTTATGGGGTTATAAAGCAGATGCATTCGTTAAATCCTGGTCGCCGAACGGAGGGTATGATAAGGTATGCGGTTACCATACAGGATATGCAAGATTAGATGATCCAGTGGTTCACACAAGAGAAGTCGTTTTTGATAAATTGCACAAGGAGATAATCATAGATGATATCCTTGTTTCAAAAAAGGAGCATTTTGCTGAATTATTTTTTCACCTGCATCCAGATTGTATTTTAACCAGAATAGGCCCTAATACCTTAGAGATCTTAAACAAGGATGCCATTATACAGATAGATCTGGATCCCAGGTTGCGTACCTATATTTCAAATGGAGACAAAGACCCTATTTGCGGTTGGTATTCTGGAGGGTTCGGAGACAAGGTAGAGACATCTACCATATGCGCAGAGACCTATTTTAAAGGAAACACAAGGTTCGTTACAAGGATCTTGGTAAGGGATAAGAGATGAAGAAGAGATTAAAGATTCTAAATGTAGTTGGCGCCAGGCCTAATTTTATGAAGATAGCGCCGATTATAATGGAGATGAAAAGATATCCGGATAGGATTGCCCCTATATTACTTCATACAGGACAGCATTTTGACAAGGAGATGTCCAAGTTATTTTTCAAAGATCTAAGACTGCCTGAACCAGATTTTTATTTGGGAGTAGGATCTGCTTCGCACGCAGCACAAACCGCAAAGATTATGGAGAGATTTGAAGAGGTGCTTGTAAAGACAAGCCCTGACCTGGTCCTGGTAGTAGGCGACGTGAATTCCACGATTGCCTGCGCATTGTGTTCTGTGAAGCTGAATATCCCGGTTGCGCATGTAGAGGCAGGCCTTAGGAGTTTTGACAGGACCATGCCTGAGGAGATCAACAGGGTCTTAACAGATAGCATATCAGAATACTTATTTACTACAGAAAAGGCCGCAAATAAAAATCTGCTAAAAGAAGGTATATCGAGAGGCAATATTTATTTTACCGGGAATGTAATGATCGACACGCTGATAGGCCATAAAAAGATTGCAGATAGATCCAGCGCCTTGAAGAGATTAAGGTTAAAGAAAAGAGATTATGCAGTGCTTACTCTGCACCGGCCGGGCAATGTAGATAAAAAACACTCCTTTGTGAATATACTGGAGGCCTTATATGAAATACAGAGGGAGATTACAATTGTATGGCCTATGCACCCGCGCACAGAAAAGATGTTAAGGGAGTTTGAACTGGATGACTATATATTGAGGATGCCTAATCTCAGAGTAGTCTCTGCAATGGGTTATATTGAATTCTTAAAATTAATGGCAGATTCAAGGTTTGTGCTCACAGATTCGGGCGGCATACAGGAAGAGACGACTGTGCTAAAGGTCCCCTGTCTTACGCTTCGCAGGAATACTGAGCGGCCTGTGACTGTTAAAGAGGGTTCAAATATTGTGGTAGGCCAGGATAGACAAAGGATAGTTAAGGAAGCCTTGAAGATTATTTCAGGCAGTGTCAAAAGGGGAAAGACCCCTGAGCTCTGGGACGGCAGTGCAGCAAAGAGGATTGTAAAGATATTACTTCAAAAGCTGACCATAGCTACAAACCCGTCCGCCTAAGGCGGACGGGTTTGTAATAAGAGGTAAAGGACATGAACCGTATTAAATTTCCACTTTCCTTTATAGACAATGTCTCCATGGAAGAGGCCATCAGCATAATAGATGGATTTGTCGCCTCCGGGAGGCCGCATCAGCTTGTAGCAGTCAATGCTGCAAAGATAGTCAAGATGCAGAAGGACAGAGGCCTGGGGGACCTAGTCAATTCATCTGACCTTGTGTTTGCTGATGGCCAGGCAGTAGTCTGGGCGTCGAGGTTTTTAGGTTGGCCATTGAAACAAAGGGTAGCTGGGATAGATTTGATGCAGGCGATTGTTGAGCATGGCTCCAGCAGAAGGTACAAGTTGTATTTTCTTGGCGCAAAAGAGGACGTCGTTAAAAAAGCGGTCTGTATATACAAGAAGAAGTTCCCCAGGATAAACATCACTGGTTGGCACAACGGATATTTTAAATCAAGGGAAGAAGAAAAAATGGTGATCGAAGAGATAAAAGGTTTAAGGCCAGATGTTTTATTTGTGGCAATGGGCAGCCCTAAAAAGGAATATTGGATAAGAGATAATCTTCTGTATTTAGACGTGCCTGTTTGCATGGGCGTAGGGGGCAGTTTTGACGTAATCGCAGGGTATGTTAAAAGGGCGCCCAAATGGATGCAGGGAATCGGCCTTGAGTGGTTTTTTAGATTCTTAAATGAGCCCAGGAGATTGTGGAAAAGATATCTATTTACTAATATTGCATTTATCCGGCTGGTACTTAAGGAAAAGGTCTTTTTTTGGGAGCATAAAAAAAAGAGGTTGGCAGATGTTCGCAATAGAGCAGCTTAAAAAAATAATAGCATGCAGTCTCTTGGCATCATTTGCATTCTTCCCCTTTAAGATAAAGGACAGAGAAAAGGAATGGTTCCCTTTTTACATCCCATGGAATTACTGCAAAGACTCAGTGGTGGATGTCAGTTTTTTGCTTGATGCGCCTGCAGGAAAACACGGCTTTCTAAAAGTTAGAGACGAGCATTTTTATTTTGAAGACGGAAAAAGAGCCAGATTTTGGGGTGTGAATATTCATTCCAACAGGGCGTGTTTCCCGACACACAGTCAGGCAGAGGATGTTGCAAAAAGACTGGCGCAGCTCGGATGCAATATAGTAAGGATGCATTTACTGGATAACGAGGCTCCGGGTGGAATAATAGATTCGAATTACAATGACTCGCAGCATCTTTCAGCTTCGCAGCTTGAAAGATTGGATTATTTTGTATATCAGTTAAAGCAAAACGGTATATATGTGACCTTTGATGTATTAGGACTTGGCGTGAGGAGATTTAAGGCAGGGGACGACGTGGTTGAATACGACAAGATAAAATGGGGCGCAGGAGGTATATCCTTTTTTAATAAACGCATTATAGAATTGAGCAGGAAATTTGCAAAGGATTTTTTAATGCATGTAAATCCGTATACAGAGAATAGCTATATAAATGAACCTGCGCTTGCAATGATTGAGATGACGAATGAGAATACGCTATTTGGCGACTGGATAATAGCCTCTTTCACGCCTTATTATAAAAAGGAGATAGACAGTATATGGAGAAGGTGGCTTGAGGATAGGGGCCGGGGCTCAGAGGCCGTTAATGGAAATTGGTATGATGACAGG
>JAHILY010000061.1 GCA_018896815.1 Candidatus Omnitrophota bacterium
GCGGGACACCTGATAAATTGGGTTTACAATTTTTACCTTAGATGAATTTGCCAGAAAGCTTTTTAAGAGGTTTTGCCAAATTCCCGCAAATTGTTATATTGATACCAATCAATTGACCAAGGCAGCAGTGTATCGGAGGGCATTCAAAGAAATAGATTCTATGTGGTCAGAAGGGTTGTAGGTTAAAAGAGATCAATCTTACATCTTGGTGCGGAAGGGGGGATGGAATACGTAAAAACCCCGATTTACGCACAAATTCCCTAACCCCCGAAAACATCAACGTTTAGTTACCTTCAGTTACGTTCAGTTACCTCCAGTTGCATAGTCATTTTGGACAGATTTTTGACACTTTGCGTGCCAAAAGCGTGCCAGGAATCCTTACCTAAAAAATGACACTACTAAGTCGATTTATATTGACAAATACAAGGTTTTTTGTATAATTAACTAAAGATTATGGATACTAAGGTTTAGGTATAGCCTTAACCTTAACGCGGTAGGTGCCAAACTAAGAGCTGTAGTACAGAGCCAAGGTAGAAACAGAAGGAATGAGAAATCATTCTTTTTATATATAGTATTTTTCCCATTCTTAACTCCTCTACTATAACAAATCTGTAGTTCTCTGTTTTTTACCAAAAAATATTAATCGAAGAACAATATGTGGAAGACTATATTAGAAGAAGTAGCAGGATCTATCTCTATACAAATGGCACAGGTTATGGTCGCTGTTTTTCTGATCATTATCCTGTTCTTTGCCGGTCTGCTTTTTTCTTGCCTTCTAAAACGCTTTGTTATCAGGATACTGAAGACTTTACGTCTTGAGGATTTTCTTTTAAGGGTTGTTCCGTCAATGGCTAAGAAAACTGCAGGGGTGAAGTATTCGTTTACGGAAATAACAGGGATTATCTTTTATTGGATAGGGCTTCTTATAAGCTTGACGGTTATTCTTAATGCTACGGGGCTCAACATAGCCGCTGAGTTAATCAATAAGATTATACTTTATATTCCTAATGCTATTGTGGCTGTATTTATTTTGATTTTAGGGACTTTTATTGCGTCTTCTTTGGGAAATGTCGTAAGGATCGTAGCCGCAAATGCCAAGATTGACAAGGCAGAATGGCTGGGGAAGATTTCGAGACTGGTAGTAATCATTTTAGCGTCCATCATGGCGCTGGAGCAGTTGAAGATAGATATAAAGATACTTGAGACAGCAATAGGTATTATGTTGGGTTCCATAGGCCTTGCTTTTGCCATAGCAGTCGGTCTCGGATGCAAGGAGTTTATTAAAAATTTTATTGTTCGAATAATTGACAGGTCGTAACTGAGAATTATAAATATTCGTTGCTGTTATAAGATGCTTATCAATCTATTATTTTTTTCTGTCATAGTTTATATTATGTATTTTTTTATGAAAGGATCCAACAGGGATCGTTTTTATGAAAACGAAGAGGATTAGCAAATATAATGGAAAGGAGGTGAGTAGAATGAATAAGCATTTAATCGCTGTGTTTTTGTCAATAGCAACTGTGATATGTTTAAACCTGCCTTTGGCATTGTCTCAGGAAGAAGGGGTTGTCGAGGTCAACAGCATCTATGGAGAGATAACTTCTATAGATCAACAGGAATCAGTGGTTATAATCAGACAGCTGGAAAACAAAGAGAGTGACCTTTACAAGGATACTGCTATCTATCTTGACAATCTGACAGCTATAGAGAAGGATTATGAGACAATAGGCTTAAACGATCTTAAAATAGGCGATTACGCTGATGTGGAGTACAAGGTTGCAGAGAACGGAAGAAAGACTGCAACATACGTTTTGATAGTTGCAGAGTGAAAGAAGGCTTTAGATTTTAGAAAGGAGGTGATTTAATATGGGAAAAGACAAGAAAAAGCCGGCTAAACCAGTTGCACAAAAACCTCAATGCAGCCAGGATCAGCAGAAACCTAAAGAAGAAGATGAGGAGTAAGCTGTTCTGATGAAAGCCGGACTAAGAACCCTGCCTTGAATTCTTCAGGAGACGCTGAAACGCCTAATTTCTTTATCTCCGGGGAAACGGGAAATCCTAATTACAGGTGAATCTCGTAATCTATATGCGAGTAGGGCAAATCTGCTGCCCGAACCTTAAACTAATCCCGTAGGCGTGGCAGATTTATATAATATGGGACGCTTGCAAGAGGAAAAAGTAAAGAAAAGCTTAAATTCATCATTCCTGGACGGTGTGTTTGCCAGCGGCATGATAGGTTTTGTTCAGGACTATTTTGCTCCTTTCTTATTGTTGCTGGGCGGAACGCCCGGTCATATAGGGATGCTGAGCGCCTTTCCTAATTTGTTCGCCTCTTTAATACAGATTAAAGGGGCTGACCTTGCGGACCGACTCAGATCCAGAAAAAGGATTATAAATATATTTGTATTATTGCAAGCCCTTGCCTTGCTTCCGCTCGTAATCATGCCTTTTATGAGGCATGCCACCCCTATTTTCTTTATAATAATAGTAGTCTTATTTACTTCTTTTGGCGCAGTAGCCAATCCCGCGTGGGGCAGCATGATGTCAGACTTGGTTAGCGAGGATAGAAGGGGGGAGTATTTCGGATGGAGGAACAAGATGCTTGGCTTTATAATAGTCGCATCGACGTTTATAGCTGGTTTTATACTTCATCTGGCCAAAGGCACTAATTTGTTTTTGGGTTTTTCGGTTATTTTCGGAATCGCTTTTATATTCAGGATCATATCATGGATTTTTTTGAACAAGATGTACGAGCCGCCGCAGGACTATCACAGGGATAGCTATTTTACCCTGATCGATTTTATATCCCGCATCAAAGAAAGTAATTTTGCCAAATTTGTCATATTTGTCGCTATGATGAATTTTTCAGTTAATATTGCCTCTCCGTTTTTCGCTGTGCTTATGTTAAAGGACATGCGTTTTAGCTATATGCTTTATACAGTGATTACTGTTACGGCTACCCTGACTATTTATATTATGATTAATAGATGGGGGAAGCTGGCTGATAAGGTCGGTAATATCAGGGTTATAAGATTTACCGCGCCTTTTATAGCGCTGCTGCCATTATTGTGGGTCATCAACCGCCAGCCGGCGTTTTTAATCTTAGCCCAGTTTGTATCTGGTTTTGCGTGGGCTGGTTTTAATCTTAGCGCCTCAAATTTTATCTATGACGCTGTCGCACCGGCAAAGAGGACGAGGTGTATTGCCTATTTTAACTTTTTTAATGGATTGGCTCTTTGCGCTGGCGCGCTTCTAGGAGGAGTGTTATTGCAGAGGCTTCCTCCTGTTTTCGGGCACAGGATCCTGACGCTTTTTCTGATTTCGTCTACCCTGAGATTTATTGTTGCGCTTTTCGGGCCCATGAAGATAAAGGAGGTACGGTCTGTCCAGAAGATAGACAGTAATCAGCTGTTTTTCAGTATGGCCGGGATAAGGCCTCTTTTGGGAATAGAAAGAAAAGTCCTGAGGTATTAGCAGGGAGGACAATGGTAAGAGCAAAAGGTATATTATTTTTTATAGGGTGGATACTTTCTCCTCTTACATGGTGGAATGACGCTTTTATTAACATACCATTGAGCTATGTTATGGCAAATTTATTGGCTTATATAATACCTGTTCCTTTTTTACGGCTTGTTATAGCGAGTTACTGGTTTACAAATGTGGCAGGCTTATTTTTTATGTATTTAGGCGGGAAACATTTGATAGCGTCTTCTAAAGACCGGAGAAAGGCTATATTAACTATGTTGATTTTTATGGGCATATACGCCCTGGTAATGGCCTGCATGGATAAGATGGGAAAGCTTGCGCCGCTTTGTATGTTTTTTGAAAAGTATTGCGTTGCAAAGTAATAAAAGTCTCAGTATGTGTTCCTAAATAGCATAAAGTAAGGCATATCGAGGTATAAAGTTCTGGACAGTATTTTGATACTTTGCGTGCCAGAATGCGTGCCAGGATGGGGTGGGTAGGCATGCTTTATCGTCGATAAAATGTAAAAATTGGTGCGGAAGGGGGGAGTCGAACCCCCAAGGACTTTCGCCCATACGCTCCTGAAGCGTACGCGTCTGCCAGTTCCGCCACTTCCGCTTTTGCAATCCCAAGTATACACTTATTTCCATTATAAGTCAATTCCCTAACTGGACACTTTTAACACTCAGAAGTGTCAAGTTATAAGCTTGATTTTTGGTCGGTTTTTTGGTATAGTAAGGCTGGTACATGAGCAAGAATACTGCGATTACTAATAAGGCTGCCAGGCGGGATTATTTTATAGTAGAGACCATAGAGGCAGGTCTTGAGCTTAAGGGGCCTGAAGTCAAGTCTATAAGGGCTGGCAGGGCGAGCCTGGCTGAGAGTTTTGCAAAGGTAGAGAAGGGTCAGATCTTTCTATACCACATGTATATCAGTCCTTATGAATATACTCTTAAGACAGAGCAGAACGAGCTAAGGCCCAAGAAACTGCTTTTACATAGACGGGAGATAGATTATCTTATAGCTCAGATCTCTCAAAAGCGGCTTGCGCTGATTCCTTTAAAGGTTTATTTTAAAAAGAGTTTTGCAAAAGTCGAACTGGCAGTTGCAAAGGGAAAGAAACAGTACGATAAGCGCGAGGCAATAAGACGCAAGGAAGCAGAAAGAGACATATCGAGAGCGAAGAGATATAAAGGATAAAAAGGAGGGTAAAATACAAATCTGCTAAGCAAATTTGGGGGCGAAAGGTTTCGACTCAGATAAGCTTGGGAAGAGCAGCATGTCGAGGTTGTCAGGAGGCCTCGAAAAACACCTGGCACAAATAAAACGCCAACTACAATGCAGTAGCTGAAGCTGAGGGCATTCTTGCTTTCAGTGAGGCGGTAGCTGTCGCCTAATAAGGTGACCCGTCTACAGGTCTTGCCTGCGAGACTTGATAGACGCCGTTAGCAGGCTGGCCATTTCTTTTATGTCTTTTTGGAAATGGTGAGGAGCATAAAAGGGCTTTGCTTGATACTATCCCGTCTGTCGGAGAGTATTAGGCGAGACTAATAGGCTGACTAAACATGTAGATACTGTTTCTGGGATGTCAGAGGACGCGGATTCGATTTCCGCCGCCTCCACCACGTGGAATACGGAGCATCTTGTAAGTAGCGACGGAGAGTACCCTCCGTCGCGAAAATCAAGCGCCGCTCTTTTAAAATAAAGTTCGAACCAATCTTTTCCAGAAACCAGCCCTATTGTTAGGAAATAGTTGGTTCCCTGCGGAACCACGTTAGTGATACAAACTACTGTATATTTTAAAAGTTCAAAAGATATACAGAGTGGTAAGGAGAAAGAGCAGGAAATTCTTTCTGGGATTCTAAATTTCCCCCTAAAGATAGAAGATAGGAAGACAGGGAAGATAGAGACGGGGGAAGATAGGGGAAGATAGAGACGTCTACCAATTCAATCGGGAAGCTGTCCTAAATCTAATCGGGAAAGCGTCTCCCGAATAAACCAGAGACAGCTTCCTTCTTAGTTTGGTAAACGTCTCTACTTTTCTCGCGTCTCTACTTTTCTCGGAGTCACCCAGGATTTCTTGAAAAAGGTACTTGTTCTTAACGAAAACAAGTAAAATTTAACTTCTTTATTTTCAATAAATTATGTGATTTTTACTTGCTTTTTAGGGTAGTATGATTTATGGCATTGCATAAGAATTTTCCAAAAGATAAGTTTGCAATATTAGCCCCAGACATTAGAACATGAGAATGGAGATATAGGTTGAAATCTAAAATTTTGTTAGTTGTTTTTGTATTAACCCTTACCATAATCGGTGGGGGTTTTTGTTTTGCTGGGGAATTTTATCCGGCCAGGGTGAGCGATATATCGGATCGGGAATATGAAGAGGTCGTTATTAAGTTGATTGATAATGCTAAGGAGTCGGTTGTTATTGGGATGTATCATATCAGTACGCAGTTAGAGGCGAATAATCCAGTTAAGCTATTGCTGAATGATTTGGTTGAGGCCGAAGAGAGGGGTGTCCAGGTAAGGATTTATTTAAATACAAAGTTTCCGGATGTGAGTTATGAAGAGCTTACAGGTGAGGATGAGTTTTTCCTGAATTTGGAGGATGCGGGATTGGGGCTGGGACTAGCGGCATCATGGGATGACGAAGCATTGAGGCGTCAGGTGATAAAGGCATTACGGACGCTCGAGAATAGGTATGATCTTATAGAAGTGGAGTTTTCTTATGCGAGTGACGCGCATGTAATCGTCTTACCTGTCCAGGGAGAGAGTTTTACGATAGAGACGGACACTCTTAATCCACATGATAAAGAGACCCCTCAACGACTTAAGTTCCTGCTCTTAGTAAAGGAGCTTTTGGAGAAAGAGGGGAATGGGTTAGATGCGGTGTCGCAGAAAGAGATTATGCGGCGTTTTCATATTGCGGAGCGGACACTGGAAAAGGCGTTGGCGGATTTGAAAAATATTCTTCCATAGCCTTATAACACCTTTAGACTAAATAAGTTATGTATATTTTAGTTATGTATATTTTTAGCTTGAAATCCCACTTTTTTGTGCTATAATTAGTATATAGCTGAAATATGGTTCCCAGAACAAAAACAGGCCATATGAATGGCCATTTTTTTACTTAGATTA
>JAHILY010000062.1 GCA_018896815.1 Candidatus Omnitrophota bacterium
CTGGCTCTGGAAAATCGTCTTTTCCGAGACTTCATGCTTGAGTTTAGAATTAAGCTCTTTGACCATTGCCTCTTTTTCAGAGATCATGGATTTAAGTTCGTCGTGGAGGCCTTTAGATTGAGAAAGCTTTTCGGTTAAGGTATTGAGATTGTCATGGTTAACAGAGTAGTCTTTCTTCAGTTCAGAATGAGTTTGAGCGAGAAGGGATAATCTTTTCTCTAATTCAGCCCGCTCATCCATGATGGATTTAACCTGCTCCTCGAGCAGTGTCTTCTGCGAGGTTTCTCGGTCAAGTTCAGAGACGAGCTCTTCTTTGACAGAAGAATGCTCTCTATTTACACGGGCTAATTTCCGGGATAATTCACCTCGTTCGTTCTGCAGGGAGGCAATTTCATTTTTGACAGAAGAATAGTCTTTATTCAGAGAGGCTAATTTCTGGGATAATTCAGCTCCCTCGTTCTGAAGTGGGACAATCTCCTGTTTAGCAGAAGAATAGTCTCTATTTAAATCAGCTAATTTCTTGGATAATTCAGCCCGTTCATCCTGGAAAGAGGCAATCTCCTCTTTGGCGGAAGAATAGCCCTTATTCAGAGAGGCTGATTTCTTGGATAATTCAGCCCGTTCATCCTGCAGGGAGGCAATTTCATTTTTGACAGAAGAATAGTCTTTATTCAGAGAGGCTAATTTCTGGGATAATTCAGCCCGTTCATCCTGCAGGAAGGCAATCTCCTCTTTGGCGGAAGAATAGTCCTTATTTAAACTGACCAGGTCTTTGGGTAATTTAGCCTGTTCGTCCTCGAGGGCATTAATCCTGTCCTGAAGACTTTTCTTTTCCGAATCTTTCTTATCAAGCCTAACATTGAGTTCCTTTAAGAGTATCTCTTTTTCAGAGATCATGGATAATCTTTTTTCTAATTCAGCCCGCTCATCCATGATGGATTTAACCTGCTCCTCGAGCAGTGTCTTCTGCGAGGTTTCTCGGTCAAGTTTAGAGACGAGCTCCTTTTTGGCAGAAGAATGCTCTTTATTCAGAGAGGCTAAGTCTCTGACTAATTTATCCCTTTCATCCTTCAGGGATTTAACCTGGCTCTGGAAAATCGTCTTTTCCGAGACTTCATGCTTGAGTTTAGAATTAAGCTCTTTGACCATTGCCTCTTTTTCAGAGATCATGGATAATTTTTTCTCTAATTCAGCCCGCTCGTTCTGGAAAGAGGCAATCTCCTCTTTGGCAGAAGAATAGTCCTTATTTAGCCTGGCTAAGTTCTGTGGTAATTTAGCCTGTTCATCCTCGAGGGCATTAATCTGGCCCTGAAGTTTTTTCTTCTCTGATGCTTTCTGGGTAAGTTCATGTTGTAAATATTCTATCTCGAGCCGCAATAAAGCATTCTGCTCAGAAAGCTCCTTTAGCCGTCCGACTTTTACTTCGCGAAAATCCTCCCACTCAGCGTCCTGGCCTTGCGCCTGGCCATAACCAAAACCTCCTAAAGATACAACTATAGAGAATAATAACACCTTGTATCTAAGATTATTTTGCATATCTGTCCTTTCAGCGATCCTTCCGCGTAGATATCAGCGTATATCCGCTTCTATTATTCCCTTAATATCTTCAGATCAATGGGCCTTGCTTCTCTTGTTTTCTTTGAAGGTAGAGTTAATTTTCTGTGTCTATTTCTTGCTTTTTTAGCAAATGGACTATCAGGGTAATCAGAGATTAAGCGGGCAAAAACCTCCTTTGCCTTCTTATAATCTTTAATGTCCTTATAATAGATATTCCCTGCCAGATACATCACCTCAGGCGCTCGTTCACTATCAGGGAATTCTATGACGATATGCTCATAGAGGCTTAATGCCTGGGCCTTTCTGAACTGTTTATTTTTCCTCTTGCTTTCTATTCCATAGCCTTTATCTAAAGCCATGGCCTTCTCAAATATTCTCTCCACAACACTAAGTTCAGCGATTTTTTCTAAATTAACGTATACCTCTTCTATTTCTGCTTTTTTCTTGCCCAGGACTTCCTTTTCCTCTCTTGAGCGCAAGATTCTGGGAGTAATAAATACGGCTAATTCTTTCTGTTCCACGTCTCTTTCTCTTCTCGAGAAGAGAAATCCGATTATAGGGATACTCCCTAAAATGGGGATCTTTTCGTTAGAGCGGTCATCCTTGTGTTTAATCAGTCCGCCGATAATCAGGGTTTCACCTTCCTTTACCCGTACCGTGGTATCAGCTTCGCGCGTGGTAATCCTGGGCCCAGCATCCAAAGAGGCATACAAAGAAGATACCTCTGGATGAATCCGCATAGTAATATAACCATCTTCGTTTATCTGAGGGGTAACCCTCAGGCTAGTTCCAATGTCAACAAACATGGTTGTCTCGGTGGTGCCTCCTGTAGTCTGGGTGCGTTCCTTATATGGATATCTCTCGCCGATTACAATCCGAGCCTCCTGACCGTTTAATACTGCAATGGACGGTGATGCCAGAAGATTGGCCTTTCCATCTTTAACCAGGGCATCTATGGTGGCGGTAACAGTAACGCCCTTAAGGGTAAGGGTATTTAAGGCAAACTGTCCGCCGCTGAGGCCGCTCGACTGTTCAGCCATACTTATGGTTCCTTTTGCTCGTTCAGAGTATTCAGCGCTCCTGCCAAAGATACCATGCCCGGGCGCATAATCTAGATCCCAGGCAACACCCATAGCCCTTAAATCAGTTGTGGTGATATCTACAATCTTTGCCTCTATGAGAACCTGTTTTGGAGGAACGTCCACTTTTTCAAGTAAATTTTTAACCTTTTCGATATTTCCAGGAAAATCAGTGATGATTAGACTGTTTGTCACTTCATTGATTTTCATGTCCCCTTTTGTAGAGATAGGTTTCCTTAATATATTCTGGGCCTCTGATGCAGATAGATATTTTAAGAAGATGACTTCACTATCCATCTCCACTGTCTTAGGATCCCCTGGCGCTATGTAAATAATCTCTGCCTGTTCTGAGTAGACAAGTCCGTTTATGGTTAAGATAGCCTTCAGGGCCTCCTTCACAGTTATATCTCTTAAACTTATGGTTACCCTGCCTTTTACATCAGGGCTGGTAACAATGTTCAATTTATAGGTCCAGGCCAGAGAACGTAAAACGCTATTTAGGTCCGCATCCTTATAATCAAGGCTTATCTTTTGTTTTAGTGTATCTTCTTGTGTAGTTTTCTCCTCAGAAGCGTCAGTATCAGCAGAAAATACAGGCGCCCATTCCTCTGCCAGAACAGGGGCTTGAGTAAGGATTAGGGTATATATTAAAAGGCTGCCCAAAACCAATGGTCCGCCTCTCTGCCTTTGTTTGTATATGTTTAAATGTGCCATTTTAACGCTCCTTTTTTCGCTTATCTCTCTATACTCAAAACATGGTCTTCAACCCCGTCACTCAATACCACTGCATCAGGAAGTACCTGTTTTACAGTTAGATTTCCAATCTTTGAACCAACCTTTACCACGTCACTATTTATAATCGCAGTGGGGCTTTCTCGACGAAAGGTTATACCTTCCAGTTTCAGTTCTGTCTTACGAACCATGTCGTCAGCCGGCCTTGCTTTAGAAATAAATATGTCCCTGGTTACCTGAATGGCTTTTTCCATTTCTTTCACTTTTAGTTTTTCAGCAAACAGCTCCTCCCCCAATAGGCTGGATACTACAATCCGCACTGGAATGTCAGGGTCTACTTTTTTGGCATTGGGTTCTGAAATATCCAGTTCCTCAATACTCAAAAATGGAGATACGGATTCTATATTTTTAATATAATTTATGGCCTCTTTATACAGGGCATTGAATTTTAACTCGATAAATATCCGGGAATATTCATCGCCAACCTCCATCTTCTGTCTGATAGATGTTAATCTTACATCTTTTGCCATACGGGTAAATTCCCCTAATAGATGGGAGGTATTTCTTTTGCTGGGAAGTTTTTTCTCTATTTTATCTATCTCACTAAGAAGGTTCTCACATTCAGCGTTTAAGGATTGTATGTTTTGTTTTTGTCTGTCTATCTGAGGAAATTTTACCCCCATCTCATCCAGTCTCGATTGGGACTTTTCTATTTGGAACTTAAATTGAGCAATCTTTCTGGATAACGGCTTATGAATAGTCTGGGCATATACACCGAATCCTACTGCCGCCATCAATCCTATCAATAGAATTTTCTCTCTGAACTTTAGTTTCTTAAAATCGATTAGCTTATCCATTTAACGTTAATCTGCTTCTATTGTTTTACATCCGCAATCACTTCGAATTTATACACTTTGATATTTGGCTCTTTCTGGCTGTAATTAAAGGCTGCATCGGTAAAACCATCTGAACCCTTAAGGCCTTCTATCAAATTCACTACAAGCTCGGTATTTGAAGCAGAGCCGGTAATAGTTAATTTTTTGTCCGAATATACTAACTTGGTAACCCATATCTCTTCAGGCAAAATGGAAGCCACCTGAGCCAGGACATTAGAAAATTGCTCTGGTTTTCGGATACCCTCTTTAAGCAGTTCAAGCCTGGCCTTAAGCAGGGCCTTTCTATTCAACAGTCCGCCTTCTTTTTCAGCTAGTTCCAATTGATTAGACTGTAAGCGGCCCAATTGGGCCTGGGCGTTTTTAACTTTTTTGGTAACAGAATCCATCCTATTCTTGTAAAGCCCTGCCCTTCCTGTCTCAAAACCAATCAAAATAATCGCCAAGATTAAAACCAAAACACCAAGTTTTGCTGGTTTTTCCTTGAAACTGCCCAAAAAAATCTCCATCGGTTTCTTCTCTTCTTCAGGCAATAAGTTAATACGTCTGGTTTTTTCTGCTAGTTCGGCTGCTGCCAATCCTGCTGAGACGGCAAAATCGCAAGACGCCCTCAATAAATCCTTTCTTTGATTCCTGACGTGATCCGAAAGTTTAAACAAACCAATGGGATTTGCCTTCTCAACAGGAACCCCTAATCTCGCGCTTAAGAAAGAATCTATATTTTTAAGATTAGAACCGCCGCCAGACAGAATCACACGGTCAAATTTGGTAATCTGGGATTGGCTTACCTGATATGAAAAATATTTAAATGAATGTTCTATATCTACTACAAAGGTCTCTAAGGAAGAAACTATTCCATAAAAAATTGCAGCTGGCCCATCTTCCCCTTTTTGGGATAATTTCCCGGTTTCTAAAAATACAGGCATCTTTTTGTCAGGAGACCAGTGGCTTAAACCCCATTTTTGTTTGGCATCCTCTGCTTCTTTCTCATCCATGCGGCAGTGTCCGGTAATCTGTCTGGTTATATATTGAGAGGTCAGGGCAAGTTTCTTTAAAAAATAGACAAAACCGCCTCTTTCAATTACTAACGAGCTCTCATCAGCGCCCAGATCAAGCCATATAACCACCTCATCCTTTATGGATGCAGTCCTCTGGAATCTACTTAAATTCATCAAACTGACAGGCGCCACCTCGATAGCCACAGGCTTAAGTCCAACCTCCTCAAGGAGTGATACCCTCTCTTTAATTACCTCCCTGGATGCGCAGGTTACCAGTACCCTCTGCTGGGTAGATTTTGTGGCGCCGGTCAAATGGCTATCCCCCTTTAAAAAAGAGTATTTTACATCTTCTATATTCAGGCCAAAGGGCTTAAGCTGAATAATCTTCCACCGCACTGCCTCATCTAGTTCTGTCTCTGACATTGGCGGAAAGGTTAGATTATAAACTTGGACATCTTTAGCAGCCAATCCAGTCACTACGTTTTTACCTATTCTGTTTCGCTCAACTATTCTTTTGAGGGCCTCTCTCTGATAAACTATTGGATTATGCTGTAAGGGAAAAGGGTATTTTTCCCTGTCAAGGGCGATTATTTCAATCTCGGCTTTTGGCCCTTGGGCCAACTGAAGTAATTTGATACTGGATGTACCTATATCTATCGCTGCTGGCAGCGGCTTTAAAGACGGGGATATCCTGGCCGCTGTTGACGGAATGACCTTAGGGAGATGTTTAAAATGAGTAAAAAGGGCGGATACTTTATATGCTGTCCCCTTGGGCTTTCCGAATATCTCTCGGACGATGTCCTTAGGGCTGCTTTGTTTGTTTGTTTGTTTAGAAGTTTTCAATTTTTCCAATTTTTTCACCCTCTTTTGCAAAACGAGCCTCAATCCCGCTGCCTGGCTGGGTCAAAGAAACTATCTCCTCGGTTAATGCGCTATAATCATGGGCTCCGTTTGAACCAGGAGCATGATCAAATATAGATTTTTTATTCAAAGACGCCTCAGCCAATTTTATGTTCATACGGATAACGGTCTGGAAGACCTTATCCTTAAAATAATCCTTTATCTCGAGAAGGATGTCTCTATTCATCTTCGTCCTGGCATCAAATAGAGTGGGTAATATACCCATAATCTCCAATTGGAAATTCAAACGCTCCTTCACAATCTTCATTGTTGAAAAGAGTTCCTTCATTCCTTCTAAAGAAAAATAATGGGTCTGGATAGGAATGAGGATGGATTGGGCAGCTACCAGCCCATTTATAGTCAGAAGGTTAAGTGATGGAGAACAATCCATTATAATGTAGTCATAATTTTTAACATTTGTGTTTAACATTTTGTAAATAGAGGTTCTTAATATCCCCTCTCTTCCTAATAAATCCGCTATTTCAAGCTGGGCGCCAGTAAGCATTGAGCTGGCTGAAGCAACGTCAAGATCCTTTATATAAGTTGGCACAATAGTATGCTCCAGTTCAAGGTTTTTCACTATAACATCGTATATTGAATAGGATAAATTATCTACATCGACGCCAATGCCAAGTGAGGCGTGCGACTGAGCATCTAAGTCTATTATAAGAACCTTAAAGCCCTTTTTGGCCAGGCAGGCAGAAAGATTAATACAAGTGGTGGTCTTTCCGCATCCGCCCTTTTGATTAGCAATAGCAATAACTGAAGCTTCTCGGATAGATTTATCTTGGAATGAATAAGATGTGTCCATTGCAGCAGGTTGAGAACCTTCGGTTTGTTTTTTATTACTCCTTGTAAAAGGCGCTCTGAAATCTTTAAACATTTTAACCGCCCCCTTTAAATATTATAACCTTTTTTTAATCTTTGCTGAATCAGTCTTAATGAATACCCTTCCTTTCTCAATTCGCCCATCCTCCGATAGGTACTGATAATTTCATTTTTATCATATAGACGCGTGTTGCCTTTCCTCTCTCTTATATTGAAAAACCCTAAGTTGGTATAATAATTAACGCTGGCTATAGATACGCCCAGTAATTTTGATAGCTCTTTAGTGGTTACTAAATTAGCGCTCATGTTTTCCCTCCATTCATGCTCCCTAATATCATTCCCAACAGAAATTATAACAGCATCATATGTTAATATACACTATAAAGCCTTGTTTGTCAAGAAAATCGCCTTCGGTGAGGACTTTTAGGGGAGGGTATCACAAATAAAAATCCCCTTTCCCTTTCCCTCTCCCCTTTCAGGGAGAGGGCAGGGTGAAGGGGACTGCAGCATTATACAACCAATCAGTTATTTTCCCTTTAACTTACTAACGAAATCTCCCATCATCTTGCCTGCTAAATCCTTTGAACCAAGGCCCACTGCTATTGCAACAGCAAGGCCTATTGAAGCCAGGATAATGTTTATGGCAAGATTCAATACAGATGAGGCGATATTCAGCTGCTCCAGTGTTATCATGATCGCAAAGATCATAATAACTGTCTGCGTAAGCTGGCCTAAAAACTTTGCCTGTGTTATGCCAGCGTTACTTGAGGCAGTCCGGACTATTGTACCTATCATGCTCGAGAAGAATATACCGAGCGACAGTATAAACATCGCTGCGATCACATTAGGTATGTACATTATCACCTTGTCCAAAAGGGATGCTGCAACAGTCATTCCTAACGCATTCAAGGCAGTCATAAACACCATTAACATGATAAGCCAATAGATAAGTACGCCTATTAATTCAGACAGTGTCTGCCTTATGCCGCCCCTTCTCAGGATATCTCCGAGGCCTGCCTTTTCGGTTGCTGTGTCCAGCTGGATCAGCTTCAAAAGCTTTACCACAACATTCTTCAGCATCCCTGCTATTATCCAACCTATAATAAGTATAACAAGGACACCTAAAAGCGTTGGTAAAAAGCCAGCCACCCTTGCCAGCATTGCTGTTACTGGCTCCATTACTACTGCATTCCAATCCATATATACCCTCCCTTCTTTATAAAAAAGAACTATACCCTATGAACACGAAATCGTCAAGGGCAATGCGAATTGTTTTTACTTCGAAGACTTGCCCTGCTTGGCCACGCTCTCCATGGCCTTCTTGACCTTCTCAGGGTCACCCAGATAGTAATGTTTGATAGGTTTTAGATCAGGGGTAAGTTCATATATTAAAGGTATGCCAGTGGGGATATTTAGCTTTACTATTGCCTCATCAGAGACATTGTCCAGATACTTCACTAACGCCCTAAGGCTATTGCCATGGGCAGCGATTAGCGCTTTTTTCCCTGATTTTATGGTAGGTGTAATTGTTTTATGCCAGTATGGTAAAAATCTCTCCACTGTATCTTTCAGGCACTCTGTCAAAGGTATGTCCTTCTCATCCATCCCTTTATATATAGGGTCATTTCCTGGATATCTTGGATCAGCCTTTTCTAATGCAGTGGGCGGGACATCATAGCTTCTCCGCCATATAAGCACCTGTTCGTCGCCAAACTTCTTGGCCGTCTCTATCTTGTTAAGTCCCTGCAATGCGCCATAGTGTCTCTCATTTAACCGCCACGATCTATAGACTGGTATCCACATTAGATCCATCTCATCCAGCGCAATCCACAATGTCCTTATGGCTCGCTTCAATACAGATGTAAATGCAATATCAAAAGTGTAGCCTTCTTTCTTCAAAACCCTGCCAGATTCCTTTGCCTCTTCTATTCCCTTACTGGACAAATCCACATCTGTCCAGCCAGTAAATTTATTTTCCTTGTTCCATATACTTTCCCCATGCCGCAAAAGCACAAGCTTGATATTCCCCATAATATTCACTATACACCACCTCTCATAAAAAATCAATTATAATTGAAAGAAAATTGAAAGAAAATCGCCTTACGGGGATAAATTACAGGAATCAATCTTTTATTACAAAGTAAGTAAATATAAAATTTTTTCTTGCATTTCCATGCTTTTATGGTATACTTTGATTAGGAAAGAAAGATTAAGGGGGTGTGGAAAATGGCTGTTAAAAAAGAGAATGTAACTTTTAGAATAGACCATGGGTTGAAAAAGACCCTGGAGATTATTGCTAAAGAGGAAAGGCGCAGTTTCAGCAATCAGATTAGTGTAGCTCTTGAAGAATGGGCAAAAATAAAGGATGAATTACACCCTCAATTTATTAGAGATATCAAAGAGGCGCTCGAATCAGGAAAGCCTGAGCCAGTTTGGAAAGGATAATAATTGAATTTTAGCCCACCTTACGGACAGAAAGCTTATCCTAGATATAATCATACCAAAAAGAAATTTCCTCCTCTCTTTAGAAAGAAGTTAAATGAAGCAGAAGATGAAATAGCGATTAACCCTTTTATAGGTAAGGAAAAAACAGGCAGCCTGAAAGGAATAAGAGTATATAAATTTAAGCTATTTGACCAGAAGATATTATTAGCTTACCAGATGGATAGCCATAGAAAAGCAGTTATGTTTGTGGCTGTAGGCGGTCATGAAAATTTTTATAGAGACTTAAAGCGATATTCAAGATAGCTGCAGCGCCTTGCCCTGCTAATATGATGCATATGGCGCCATAAGATGAGACTGTTGAAAAAGTCATTCCCGCATCCCTCTTGTCATTCCCACATCCCTCTTGTCATTCCCACGAAAGTGGGAATCTAAAAACTCAGCTACGATCCCAGGCATGTCTCTTTATGGAATAGGCTGCCTCAGCCATGGGAGAGAGGGCCTATCCACAAGAGGCCATGCCCTGAGAATAACTTTATACCCCTGATAGAATTGCCTCTGCTAACTTTGGATCTAAATTAGAAATTGTATCTAATCTTGCTCCGAACACATTAATCTTATTTAACTTAATTGCAAGATTTACTTTGGCGTTTATGCGTTCTATTTTATCAAATCTTTTTAAACATCCCTCCTCACCAACAACAAATATCTCCACAACATCATCAATATCATCTGTAAAACTAAAATCTACATCTCTTAACCTATCCGCCTCACCTCGATCCTGAGCTATTATAACAATCCTATTATGTCCCCTAAGCCCATTGATCTCTTCCTCATATTTACCAGGCTCCAGTAATACATTGCGCGCCAAGAATACAAACACATGCTTCATCTTTTCTTCGTCGGTAAGATATTGGCCAATATCAATCTTTCCAGCAGAAACAGTCTCTATCTCATCACCATCTACCCTTGCTTGTGTTACTTCTGCGCCTTTCACCAACGGCCATGTGTGGCTATCTTCTTCATTCATTCCAATATCCTCAGGCCTCAAGATATCCCACCCAGGCGCTTCATCACTATCTGCGCCAATGACTAAAAGGTGATTCCCTAACTCATACATCCTGGTATTGCTTTTGGATTGATAGGCCTTTGTCTTTATCTTGACTTTTATACCCTTATCCACTGCCTGGCCAAGCGCCCTAATCAACTCATGGTAGTCCATCATGGCATCTTTGATAATCCTCTGAGATAAAAATGAGGGCTGTATTATTATAACCTCCATAAAATCATCTATTGATAGATCCATGAATGCCTGGGACATATCAAGGCACAAGTCGCTAATAGATTTATATGTCTTACCAGGAACATATAACTTATCGCCTACGTCTAGAAAAGGATACCTTTTTGCCATCTCCTCTTGGAACAGTTTTATCTGTGTGGGTATATCTCTTATCCCTTCTTTAGCTGCATCTGCCAGGACCTTTTGCTTAACTGCATCAAAGATAGCAGCCTTTGGATTATGTATGTGATGCCCTTTGTAAGCTTCTAATAATTTCCTCAGCTCTCTATTGCTAAGGCCTTTGACAAGGACATCAGAAAAGGCCTGTTCAGCTGTCTCAAAATTAGGTTCAAAGCCAGGCTCTTCTAGCCTTCTTTGATCAATAATAGCATCCATGCTTTGCCTGAATCTATCGTATAATTCAGGGTGTCTATCTCTGAGATACTGGTCAAAGACATTGACAATGGTTTGTTCGCCTGTTGGAAGGTTTCCATCTCCAAAGGCCATGATAACAAGCTCTGATAACTCTTGAGGATTAGTTGCTCTCTGTTTTAACAACCTTTTAATGGCTGCCTGAATAGGTTTCACCCGCATCCCAGGAAATGCAATTATAATCTCCCTTCCTGGCTGTGGATTTGAACCTTTCCTTTTCAGCCAATGTAAAAACTCCCACCTTTCTTTTGTGCGCTCCTGGCCTGACAATGTAATCTCTCCCATATAATCAGTTGCTAATTCTCTTTCAAGATCCTCGTAGAGAACACCTCTACGTAAAAGCCAGCTTAACTTTGTCCTTGCCTTTCGATAAGAAAATCCCTCAGGAATGGCCTTCACCCCTATATCCCTGGTCAAGCTCAATACAGCCCTTGAACCACTAAATACAGGAATAGGAATTTCGCGTCTAGTCAGCTCCGCGATCTCTTCTTTTATCTTCATAAAATCTTTATTACTTGAAAAATCCCCCTGGATTATAAGGCCGTGTCGTGCCCCAGGCTCAGTCTCCTGTAATTCAATCAAATAGTCTTTATAATCTCTAAAAACCTCCAGGGAAGTGCAGTAACCTACAGGAATATGTTCAACAAAACCAAATGTGTGATCAAAAAATTGTTCAAACTCTCCTGGATCCTGATTCGCAAATTCCAGTGAAACAGCTAATGCGCTTTCTGAAAGCGTATCTGTCCCATGAGAAACAACGATCCCAGATACACCTTTAGGCCTTTCTGCGCCCTTGGTGTATACATCTGCCCATTTGAGAAATTCCTCATTCCACTTTATAGTAGGAACTGTCCCATCTTCGATGATCGTCCCTACTGGCTCACCAAAGGTATCAAAATAGCGTCTTAGTTGGGCATCACCAAGCTTTGCTTTAGGAGACACAAACAGTTTTATTATATTAGTAGCCAAGAAAATATCATTGCCTATGACCGTATATGCCAGCGGCGGCGTGCCACTATCTGAGACAACCAATAGAGACCTGGCTAAATTCGGGATTGCATCAGAACCTTCTTCAGTAGCTGGTGAGTGCGCCCCTGTAAATACAACAGGGATCGTTAATCTTCCAGTAAAAGGTTGGCCCTTATCTTCCAATGTCTTCTTTATAACCTCAAATATATCCTTCCAGCTGTAAGGAGCATCCGGACCTATATTACTACTGTCAGGAGGATGCTCGAATACACTTCTATAGATTACCTGAGTCCCCATCTCTTTTAAAATCCTCAATACACCTGCGCTCCCCCTTCTGCTTTCCGCTCCTGACATATCTATAGTGCCGCCAGTAGCTACAACAACAGGGGACCTGCGCACTTCTTCATCTGTTAACCTGAGACTTGCTGCTTTATCTTTCAAATATCCCAGATACCCTTTCTCTCCTTCAAGGTCATCTCCGTGTTCCTCAATAAAGGCAATATATTCTGATAAATCCTTTTGTTGGGCTGTAAGTGCGTCTACAGTATTGGCGGCACATGCCTGTGCAAGCCTAGGTTCCTCATCTTTTCCAGCGCCTCTTTCATGTGCAAGTTCTTCTGATAAAAGTGAGGTTATAAGTTCAGATACAAACCTCTCGTCTTCACCCTGTTCCAACATTTCCTCAAGGTCAGATGCATTGAGAATAATTATATTATTATCTCTATGATCCCCTGCCAGAAAATCATACTGATCAGCCAGGACTATTGTTATATTTTGGCTGAGTTCGCCAGGATGGAGCGTTACAGAACGTTCCAGGACAGCTTCTTCTAAAAGGTGAGTATGATCGTGAAGATAATCCGCTAATCTTTCTTTTTCAGGCGGGCCATGGATAGTAAAATTTACATTCTGGCCATTCTGAAGTCTTACAGTAATAGGATCGCCTAATCGCTTTGCGCCTTTTATCGCGCCTACATCAAATTCTTCATCATCTTTAATAATATAACTATTGCCTAGAACACCAAATCTATCTGTCTGGCTGTCGTCTGTAAGTCTATTATACCTGGAGGCAACAGAGAAGTGAGCAACAGATGGTTCTTCCGGCTGCGCCAAATCAACAGTAGTTTCAGCAATTCTATCAACTTGACCAACAGTCTGCTGAATTACTAAGGTGGCGTCTTCTGGCTCTATTAGATACGCCTCGGGTTTACCTGCAGAATCTAAATAATATTCCCTACCAAGATATCCGCCTATCTTCTGCTGCCTAAAGTCAACAACTTTATCTTTATATCTCTCTTCAACAAATCCGCCTCCGCCGAAGTATTTACCATGTCCTGGCATACCTATAAGAAGCTGCTTCGCTCCAATGTATTGCGCAAATTCATATGCGTACTCAATCATACCCTCCCCAACTCTATACATAAGGGGTTTTATTTTCTCATATGCAGCATTTATTTCTATATTTTGAATAACAAGACTGCCGTCCTCTGATATGTATAACCACAAACAAGCCATTGTTTCTCCTGTGGCATCATCAATAGCCTCTATAACATTCATGCCTTCATCAATAAGCCTATCAACCATTGCTTCAGGATAAATATCTGAATTCATCGCCAGACAACAACTACTAAAGTCACCTAAAAATATATCACGTCCTGGCTGTCTTAAAATAGGCCTCACTGTAAAATATTTGCGTAATCTTCCTAATTCCTTTTGGTATTCTGGAAAATCTAAACAGGCCACCAAGGTTTCTATCCTCTCTTTAAAATGTGTTATAGTTTCTAATGCGTTAGGAAAATTTCTTATCTCTCCTAGTGAGATAAGACCTCCTTCTCCATCAATTAAATCTAATAATCCTGAAAGCACGCTTTTGTCGGATAATATAGTAACTATGTCTTCCTTTTTCGCCTTAGTCAAAACCTTTAAATTAACAACCTTACCACCTTCATAAACTGTATTTATTCCATTTGATTCAAGATATTTAGCTATTCTTTCTTTTTCTATATCACCAACTGATTCTATATTCATTACCCTTATAATATAATCAATTACTACATTTATATCGGACACAGGATCATATTTATATACGCTTTTTTCATAATACATAAATTCGCCATTCGACATCCTATCAATCCTTTCCTTCCCAAGCCAGCGCTTAACATTTATACCTACCTTGTTCAGTGCCTTTCGCACATTTTCATTATGTAAAGCTATAGACCTACCGAGAGAATTTTTCTGATTTTTATGTTCTATAAAATTCCAGAATCTATCTTCAAACACAGCCATTACAAGGCCTATAAAACGAGGGAGTTTTTCTTTGTTTTCAAGTGCTGCTATATGCTTTTTAGCCTGAGTCAGTCGAGTTAAATACGGGGTATAGATTTTTTCATACGCCTCAGGTTTGACATTTGCTTCTTCTATGCCAAATGACTCAGCGAAGTATGCTAAAAATTTCTCCTGTAAATACCTCCGTAAGTTAACAAAATTCTGTGTACTATCAAAACTCTCTAATTCATGAACCAAGGCATTGATATTATTTATCTCCACAAAGCTACTTGCTATATTAAGTACGGCATGCATAGTTGATATGTCCACTTTAAACTTTTTTCGGGAGAGTTCTGCATGTGTTTCTCTTTTCCTTACAATAAAATCAACTATCGCCTTACTCGCTTCTTCACTCAAGAGCCCCGTTTGCTTCTGTTCTAAAAATCTAATTATTGCCTGTGGCTTTATGCCCTTCTCCAACAAAGTCATCATCTGTCTGATAGAACCAGGCAGGATAATTTCCAGACTATACGCTAACGGAAGATACTCATCCCTAAATACCCCTTCGGAAAACCGCCTCCCTGGAGCAAGGGCTTTATTGTTCTTTACGAAACTACTTGAAAACATCACCAATAAGTCTGTGACGTCTTTAAATTCCTCTGGTTTCAAATCCATTGTCTTTCTTGAAATAAAAGAATTATGTGCTGCTTGTAATATATTCTTCTCAACCATTCTCTGTAATAAATCTAAAACTTCTCTATTAGAAAATCCTGCCTGTATTAAAGCCTTGATATTATCTGTCTCAGATAGCGCTATAAGACCTTTATATGCAACAATCAAATCTACCTTATCTTTCTCGCCAATAGATTGTAAAATCTGTAATCCTGACTCTACAGAAATACCTGCCTTAATTAACTTACTAAAATCTATGTAAGCTTGCTTTTCCTCAATACCAATCTTTGCCGCAAGGGGGGGTAGCATAGTCTCGATTCTTTCCAATGTCTCAATATCATTAATTCCAGTCTCTACTGCGAAAGTAGCTATGCCTTCATAAACACGTTTGGCCTTATATCCTCTGCTTTCCCTGATACTACGAAATAACTTTGTTATGTCGCCCAAGTCACGCATTCCAGCCTGAACTAAAAGAGGCAATGCACTATAGGCAGCTTGGGCATTGTTACGCGTTGCTTCTGCAATAGCACAGAGATGATCTATGGTTCGGCCTATCCCTATCTCTTTAACTATTCCAGTTTTAAGTAAATCAGGAAGCGCTTGATAAGCAAATAAAGCGTTAAAACCAGCTCTTTCTCTAAGAGCTCGAATAAAGTCTTGATTCCTATGCATACCAAATTCTTCTGTTATTGTATTATGCTCAGAGGACCCTTGTAATACTATCTGCATCGTCTCTGATAATAATAACCACGGATTATGTCCAAAACTCTCCTCATATACTTTAACTAACTCACCTAAATATTTACTTACCTTGTCCCTGCTATTAAGATCTACAAATCTTTTTCTCTCTAGATAGCTATCTCTGTCTCCAAAATAACCTGAGTATCTTTTTTCCTCTATTAATGCAAATTTTCGCTCATATTCTTTCTCATAAAATTGATCTGGGCCAATATTGCTTCTATCAGCAGGAAAAGATTTATACCGTTTTGTTTTGATTATCTCCTCTAATCTTTTAAGAAAATATTCTCTGGTTTGTTCATCTTGTTCGAGTAGCTCATATTCTTGATATAAGGAAGTCCTTCTTTTGCTCAGGCATGTAAGCGCAATTAGCTTTGCCCTAACCCATGCATATCTATCTGGATGTCCCTTCTCGGGTCTAATAGAAACTAGATAATAATCTATGAACTCCGCAGTCTTTCTATCTCCTTTTTCATATACAAATCTAAGAAGGCTACTACATATCGAACAATTGTATCTTAACTGAGAAGAAGGCCGAAGCGCTCCCATCCAGGAAGGTTCAATCCTTGCACTAAGCGTTACGATTGTTTGAATAAGTTTTCTTGCTCGATCATCATAACCAATTTGTTCTAATACACACTTTAATGAATATGAGTCACTCCCCATGACATCTGTAATAACAACACGAGCAACGGCTTCATATTCGCCTAAGCTAAACATAGCCTCTGCCCAGACTCCTACCATGTAAGCGTAATATTTAAAAGGATATGCTGGTTGGCCAGGCCACATGCTTATCCTTTTACTCTCCAAAGCTTCCATAATCTGCTTATCTTTAAGTCCCATAATCTGCTTATCTTCAACTCCTTCTATTATCTGCCTTGCCTTTTGACGATAATCGGCTCGACCGCTTTCTACTAAGACAGGAACTAACTTGGCTAATACAATTAATCGATACGGTTCAAGTCCTGGTTCATATGCTATCGAGATTGCTTCATCCAACTTATCTTGCCCTACGAGATCTATTGCAATATCAGCCAGGATACAAGCTGTAACTGGGGCATGTAGTTCTCTGGGACCACTATCACCAAGACGTGCTTCAAGAGGAATGGCTTTACAAACACTAACCGCTTCTCTCCAGTCGCCAAGATGTAAATAATAATAAGCGATTTTTTGCAAATCATCTGGGTAAAACTTAATCTGTGCCTGCTGTGATATTTGTAAGAGACGTCGAGCCTCTTGCAAATATCCTTGTTTAATAAGTTCTCCTGTAAAAAATCCAGTTTTTATAAACCATGCATTGGGAAATTCTGAAATACATTTTTCTGCCACTCTAACAGCTGAAGGAATATCTCTTCCTCCTAACAGATACATAAAGTATAGCTTGTATAATTCTGGTGTTTTTTGTCCAGCTATTTCATCTCCAAGTGATGCGACAACCTGTTTTGCTTCGTCTATCCTTCCCTGGTATGCTAATAATTGTGCGTATTTAAATAACTCTTTTGGAGAACTTGCATAACTCCACTCAGAATCTCGCGTCAAATCCCAAAAGCGTTGATAAAGCTCATCTAACTCGGCAAATCCTTTAACAAGAGACACGATGTTCTCTAATTTGGCTGCTTCCCTAATATTTCTTCGGTCATGCTGCGCAATTACATGAACTAACTTTAATGTTCGAAGGAGTCCCGATCTCGGATCAAGTGTTGCTGTAAAATTCTCTATAAATATATCTGGCTCGGCGCTGATAGCCCCAAGCTGTGTCATTAACCTGACATCTTCTTCTGTCAGCGCCTGTTC
>JAHILY010000063.1 GCA_018896815.1 Candidatus Omnitrophota bacterium
ACAAAATACTTAGAGATGGATGAAGGGGAATATAAAGGTAAAAAATACGTAATCATTGCCAACCGCGCCTTCTGGCTAAAGCCTCAGTCTACCACCATAGGCTATGACGCATTCGGGAGCCAATACAAAACAATCTCCACCACAATAAACGACTATCAGTATAAGACTATTGAGCTAAACGGCATCACCATGACAGTCTTTGTCCTGGATAACTACACAGTTCGGACAGGTTCCGAGTCAAAGGACATCTTCGGAGGGACAGTATATTCTGCCTCAGGCTATAGATACAATAATGGCGTAGCAATAAAAGGCGATAGGGAATACTGGGGCCTTGGAGGCACAAGAGAAGATAAAAAAGACGCTGTAGAAAACGCCCTTGATGCAGCATCTTCACTTGCGCCGTTCTTTGGGAGTGAACAGGCTGCACTCACTTTTATCCAGTCTCACTTCTCCCTCCTCGGAAAGATCGGCGGCATAGGCGCTCTCAAGGGAAATATCTCATTCGGCACAGACCTCTGGGGCGCAAAGAGCGTCACCATCACTGAAAACAAAGACCGTATAATCTACGCAAACCGTGTCTTTTATGAGACAGTAATCTCGGATACAGCAGGCTACGATGCCTTCGGAAGCCAGTACATAACAAACACCACCACCCTAAACAACTATTCTGATCCAAATCTATTAACAGAAATAGACCTAAACGGCCTCAAGATGAAGGTCTTTGTATTAAAAGACTACACTGTAGATACCTTCTCAACTTCAATGGACATCTTCGGAGGAGATGTATATTCATTCAGTAACATTAGCTATACAAACGGTAAAGACACCTATAAGAATAGAGACTATTTTGGCCTAGTAAAGGCAGAATACAATAACTATACCTATAAAGGCTTAATAGATGCACTGACAGATCCAAAAGTAGGCCTCTCAGAAGAAGAGGCCATAGAATTCCTGGCAAAACATGGCTTCCCTGAAGATACCCTTCCAGATGCAGAAGTCTTCCAAGGCTCCATCTCAGTAGGCACAGATTTATGGGGTGCAAAGAGCGTCACGCTTACAAGATATGAAGAAAAGACGCTCGGACAGGGAGACGTCTATATTATTGTTGCAAACAGGGCCTTCTTCTTAAAGCCCGTCAACACCACAAAGGGCTGGGATGCGTTCGGTAGCTTCTATACCTCTATAACCGCCACGGTAAATAACTATGAAAAAACAACTGTTAGCATAAACGGCCTTACCATGAAGGACATCACCTTGCTTGATAGCTACGAGGTTTACACTGCCAACCATTCGCAGGATATCTTTGGAAGCGATGTATATTCAATATCCGCTTACGAGTATGACAATGATGTCCAGACAGAAAAAGGCACTCAATACTGGGGATTAATAAAGGATCAGGCTCCAAAAGCCCTTGAATTAAGCAATGACTTGGATGTCTTTACAGAACTATTTGCTAGTCCTGTTGAGAGAGATGATTTTATCGCAGATTATAGCGATTATTTTGAAAAGCATGGCTGCTCAGATCTTAGCGGGATAACGACCGGCTCTGTTTCATTTGGCCAAGATTTATGGGGTGGAAGAAGCGTTACAGTTACAAGTTATCTCGAAGTAGATGGAAAGAAGGCAATTATTTACGCCAACAAGGTCTTCTGGTTAAAGGTAGAGTCCAAGACAATCGGCATAGATGCGTTTGGTTCAAGCTATGTGACTACATCAACCACCGAGAATACCTACAAGCATATATCTGAGCTTGCAAATGCCGAGGATATAATGGATAAATTAGATATCCCAGCCGGTGTTGATCCGTTGGTGCTGTATTCTTACAAGGTTGACTCTTTCACCCTCACAGATACATTTGGCGGCGCGCAGATTACCCTTTCAAGCGCCACATATTACAATAACGTAAAGCCTCATGATTCAGGACGTTATTACTGGGGATTTGACCATCAGATAACAGGCACTCTGGATATTGATAAGATTAAGGCCGAGTATGGCAAGATTGTATTTGGCAAGGAATGGGATAACCTTACTCAGGCAGAGAAAGATGAGATAAGCAATATTCTCATGCATCTTGGTGTGCTAAATCAGGACGGCACCCCGAATTTCGATGTCCCAGGCTATGGCGATGCAGACACTATTACTATCGGTACTGACATGTGGGGCACTACAAGTGTCACGCTTTCTATCACTACAGAGTGGCTGTCTGTATCCATAGGTACTCCAAAAGCGCTCACAACACATTCTGTTACGCGGGGCGGTGACATGTTCGGGTCTGATTTTACTACAACCTCCACGGTTGAGAATAAATACGGCAAATTAAAGCCTGAACAAAAGGCATTTTTAGGAATCCCGCAGGCTGTTGATCCATGGGTAATGGAATATTCATGGAGTTACAGCGTGACAGAGGGTAGCGATGTAACAGGCAGTTCTTATACAACACGCTCTGGTGTAAAAAGCATATATGGTGTAATAACTAAAGAGTCTCGGCCAATCTGGGGAGTTACAGAGGCCAAAGATGCAACACCTGTCCAGAGGCCAGTAGATGACGCATTACCAGTAAAGAAAGGAAAATCGACAGGCATTGAATATAAAACAGTTATTGCCCCATATGCTACTACTGAAGGGACAGACATTTTCGGAAATACCTATTTTTCCATAACCAGAAATACATATGGCTGGATAGTCGCAAATAAGGCGCTTGTAACATACAGCCATACGCATACTGAAGGGTCAAACTTAGATGGTTCTACCTCAACTACAGATAGCTATGTAACATATGATTATTTTGAAGGTACGGAGCGCAATGATATTGCACAGTCTCTGTTTAGTTTAGATTATGATCAGCTTAATGATACGCAAAAGGAACAGGTAAATGATAAAATTGCACAGGCCATGCTGAGCAAGAATTGGATAGAACTTTCAGATGATGAGATAGATTGGATTGAGACTTCGCTGACTCGCAAAGGCATGCTCAAAAGCGCCTCTGGCTATAGCAAGACAGAGGGCTCCGATGTATTTGGTAATGGCTACCTTTCTGTAACGATCAATACCTATAATATAGTAGCCGGCAAGGCAGTTGTAATAGAGGCATTTACTGTTACCCAGAGCTCTTCTATAGATGGCTCAAAGTCTTACACATTTGGCACGTTAAACTATGATTATGGTAAATCCTCGAGGGCTTTATTTGGCGAGGACTCATTCAGCGAAAGAGAATACTACGCTATTATAAAGGTATATGACGCGCCGCTCGATTTAGGCAAGGCGCTAGATGTAGATATGCCAGACGCAGGCCTCGGGACTATCTGGAATTATCTTAAGACTACGTTTGGTTTTAGCGGGGCGACAGCAGGCACAACTATCTGGGATTTCCTCGTAGATGTATGCGGCTTTACGGCCTACATGTTAAATTGCTGCAATATATATTCTACAAAAGTAGTAGAGGATCCTGATACAGGTTTTGGCGGAAGTCTCTCAGTGGGCCGAGACCTGTTCGGAAATATCAGCACTACGCTTACCCAGAATGACTATGGCACTGAGCCGCTCGAAAGCGGCCAGTGGAAACCGCAATATACAACCGCGGTTACGACAGGCCAATCTCTGGACGGCTCGCCCTCAGTAACCATAAGCAAGGTAGAAAATATCTATGGCGAACACACAAATACCAGGACAGGTGTAACTGGAAAGGCTGTTCTTATAGGTAAAAAGGATGTGGCTGTTGCGTTTTCAGATGACAATGCATTTGGCGCAGGTTCATGGTGGGGTTATATAGTTGTCATATTTAGCGCGGGATTCTTAGCAGGTTTCAAAAATATAGTTTCAAGAACCGAGGGAGATATCCCCAGAGCAGAGCTTGTTCAAAGACTAAGGTCGTTGGGCATACTCGGGGCCAATGAAGACCTTGATGATTTTGCCAAGCGTCATGGCTTTGATAGTTTTAAGGACTGGTACTATTACGTTAAGCAGGAAGGAGGAAATTTCACAGAAGTAGTCCTGGATGCGATATGGAAAGATTATATGGATAATTTTATGGATAATCTTGTGCAACTTTATGGCCTTGATAGCGATGGCGATGGTGTGGTAACAGATGATGAGATATTGGAGTATTTGCAGGATGCAAACAAGGATCTTAACAACGATGGAAAGATAGATAGCGATGATGTTTATTTGTTTAAGATGGACCTCTGGCGAGAGGTACTACTTTTAGCCGCGAATAAAGATAGCTTTATGACGGAATGGAGGCCTTTTGTAAATGCGGCTTTCGATTACACTGTCATTACCGAGACGTTCTGGCGGCTTGATTCTTCGTTCTCAAGCAATAATCCTCAATACGGCTTACCAGGCGGCGGTTCCATAACCATCTCAAGCGACGTCTTCGGCAATATGTCGCTCACTGTGACGCACAATACCTATATATTAACGGATAATGGCGAAGTAAAAGTCGAAATCTCTGAATCAAAAACTCTTGGAAGCTCTCTTGATGGCTCATGGACAAAGACCCAGCAGAAGGTAACGTACGAATATACAAAGTGGGGCGAGACAGATGTGTGGGGCAACATAGCTGTGCCTGAGCAGGTTAAGCAGAAGGCTGACAAGGCTATTTACGCGCAGGGCTATGTAGGCCTTCTCAAGAAAGTGACATGGGCTAAGGATTGGGATCACGGGATAGGTATTTCAGAAGGCACTGATTTTTTTGGCAATAAATCCACATCCTACATCACAAATACCTATGTCATAATCGCTGGAAAGGCGCTTGTAAAAGAGAGCATTACAGAGACAATCGGCGGACAAGGCCCTACAGGAGATAATGTGTATTCCAAGAATACAACGACCTATTACTATACAGACGGGTCTGAAACAGTTGAGAAAGATGGAGATATAGTCAGGCTGAACAGGGGTGGGGATAAAGGCACAGACCAATATGTCCTCTCAGGTGTTGATTTTATAGATCCTGGTACTGGAAAGGTATATAGAGGTATCATCTGGAAGGTAGAAGGTGAGTCAATTATACCAGAAGAAAGGCCTGAAGAATTCAGGTCTGATGGAGAAGGCGGCATTGGTCTGTGGGGCGCAACTGATATATTAGGCAATAGAAATACCTCTGAAACTGAAATGAGATATATCCTGTGGGACGGCAGGGCAAAGATCGAATACAGTAAAACTACTTCCACTTATTATAATACAGGCATATCCAATTCCGACTGGGGCATAAAAGAAATAGTGACCGAGGTTACGTATGATTACACGACAGGTGCGGAGACCCGGAATGAAATTGCCGGGATTTTATTCAATAAGGATTATTCTAATCTTACAGATGAAGAAAAAAACCAGGTTGATGCCTATTGCCGCTATGGCCTTAATTCTCTGGGAATCAGCAGGGAAGATTTTCTGAACTATGACGGCACAATGCCGCTGTGGAATTATCTATGCCGGCTTTTGATCGAGAAGGGTATTGTCTCTACGGAAGAAGAAGCCGCTCATCTGCTTAAAGGAATAGGCATCACGGAAGAGATGCTCGGAACTATGACCGCTTGGGGAGCAGGTGATCCCTCGGTATCAGCAGGAAAGCTATATAGATTTTTATTAAATCTGACATGGTCTGCAGGAGGAGAGGCAGGCATCTGGCGTGGTATTTTAAAATCAGCAACAGCCAAGATAAACACGCAAGTTTGGGAGGCAGATCAAACATTACTGGACGCAGACCCTGACCATCTAAAGTCATGGGTTAAAGGCGACCTGTTGACGGAAGACGTCTGGAATCTTCCCAATTTTGTTAATGTAATAAATCACTATAAAGGCCTGGATCTCGATAAATTGTTTGCAGAGGCAGCAGAATATGATCCAGAGGAATTACTAAGGACGTTTCAGGATTTAGGCATACTTGATCATGGTGAGACCCTGGATGAGTTTGCTCAAAGACATGGCCATGACTCATGGCAGGCATGGCAGGATACAGCAGGCAATGATTTTGGAGACGAGGTAATCTCTGCGGCATGGAGCGATTATCAGTCAATAAAGCAGGGACTGGCAGAGGATGCTAGAGCCAATTCTGATCCAAATCAAGGTAATAATTTCAGCACAACTGGTGATGCAGGTCTTTCCTGGGAAGAATTTTCAAATCAGATAAACTCTTGTTATGGCGAACCGCGGATTGATATAATCTTTGGAAGCGGCGAGGACGCAGTTACTTTAAGAGTCACAAGAGATGACTTAGAAGAGCTTATAAGGATAGTTAAAGAAGGCCAGGATTATACAGGCACTATTACCTTCCAGATCATAAACGGCAAGGCCCAGAGTCGTATCCAGGACGAGATAGTTCTTAAAAAGACAGAAGACCCTCAAAATCCAGGTAGTTATTCTTACATGATCGAGAGGATCAGGGTAGAGAATAACTATGATCTTACAACAGGAAGGCTTCTTGAAAATGAAGATGGTAAACCCAGGACTATAACAGTATGGCGCAATGGTGAATGCTGGATGAATCTCGCAGATATCGACGATGTATTAGAGAGTCTTGGGATATCAAGAAAGGCCCTTGTATCATTTTATAAGAGCAGGAGGGGAAAGACATTAACCAATGATTCTCCTTATGACTTCTGGGTGGATGCGATTCTAGAGTATTTTAAAGATATATATGGTGAAGACCTGAAGGGTTTTAAGATCACTGTTACCTTAAAAGATGGTTCAAGTGTATCAATTAATGAGCAGGAACTCATGACGCTTCTCTGGGGCGGAAAGATATCTAAAAAGGATATAAATGGCAATGATGTAGTGGATCAGGGTTTTAACTGTTCACTCCGCAAGGTCTATCTTGACCAGCATTTAGAAACTATTGAATGGGCGCATCTCTATCAGTCAGGTGGTTTCCTCATAGGGTATAAACAAAAGACCCGTTCAGAGACCGCTTCTTCAGCATGGAACTGTTCCGAACACAGTATTTTCTATAAAAAGGTTAAGCTTTACACAGGCATCGAAATCTGGGAGATGGCTGGTCATTATATCGTAAGTTATAAGAAGGGCTATTTATATACTCTTGATGAATGGAATAAGATGAGTGATGAAGAGAAAGAAAAGGCGCTCTGGAAGTGGCTTCTTGCAGAGAATCCTGAGTTAGGGAGACTGTTAACTTGGTATGCAGGAAAAATAAAGGTTGGAAAAATCACCCCAAAAGAAATAAAAAAATATCTAATCCTGTTGAACAAATTGGTCAGTAAAACTGAGTATCTCTTAGCAGAAGGTGTGAGGCCTAGTATAGATACCAGCGGTTTAAATGACAGGACCGTATCATATATGAGTGGTATAGGATACGACGAATACGGCAGGATGACTTCCTATAAAGAAAGCATAAAACAGGATAAGCTTGTTACAGTCAATATAGTCACTGATATTAAATATAATAATAGGAACCAGATAATTTCCAAGAGAACAGAGACTACCAGAAAAGGTTCCTGCTGGGTTGGTAAAAATAACTGGAACTCCCAGCATGTTACGATAGATGAATGGTCCATAACCGAAGAAACAAATATGCAGTATAACGCGTTTAACCAGCTCATAAGCATGGATTCAGAGATCATCCTGTATAAATGGCTGGATAAGGATAATGTGGTTCAGGTCCGCGGAAGAGATGGTGATACAGGGATAGATGAGGATAGTGACGAAAGTTATTATAAACACCAGCGGTTTTTCTATGATAGCTCCGGCCAGATGGTAGGGACTCTGGAAGATGGCATTGATCCTGAAAATCGGCAGAGATATTATACCTGTTCGGCATTTGAATATAATTCAGCAGGTGTGGTGAGCTGGAACTCAAGGTCCGGCTGGAGACAGAGTGTTCTGACTCCGAGCGATTTCAAAGATAGTAATGGGAAAACTGGAGAATATTTTTCAGATAATATGATTTTTGCTAAATACGCGATTTATGCTTATTATGCGAACCGCTGGCCTTCTAACTGGCGTATAGATGAAAGTGAAACTTGCACAATTGAGGGAAAGGAATGTTATGCAGTATATGACGAATCCACTAATAAGTTAATAGGCTATATGTATGCATATTATAATAAGCATACTGACGGAGGTAGATTTTACGAGATACTTGGTTATGTTGATGATGATAACAATGTCTGGGAGAATGAAGATAATATGCTCTTAGGCGCTAACCCTGATTATGTTTGTCCAGGTGTATTTTTTAGCTCTGTGCAGGATGATATGTCCTATAACTCGAGGCTCCAGCTTGTTAATTTCCACGAAAAAGGCAACGTAAATGGCTATGTCTACGAATTCTGGAGGATGGGGATTGGATATAATGCCCTGGGACTCGTTGCTGTCTCTACTCAGTATGGCTATGGCTCTGAAAGCGGGACAGGAGCAGATCCTAAAGATGCCAAAAAAGATCAAGGCCTATGGTATGTAGTCGATAAGTGGGAGATGGTATATAACAGAAACGGAGAGCTGACAAGCCACAGAGAAAGCTCATACAGGCAATATAGAAAAAATAACAAGGTAAAATGCGGTGACGGAAGAGACGGTAGTGAAAGCGAACCTATAAGCAATAGTTATAAGCGCGATCCAGAAACAGGATGGCTTATTAAAATCGCTACGTGGGGTGACTGGGAAAATGATAAGTCAGAGGGCGGCGGGACATATTACACTTATTATGACTATGATAAGAGCGGTGTCCTTGCTGGAAAGAGAAACGATGATAAGGGCGTATGGTCCAAAGAAAAATGGACATTCGAGAAGATCGCAAAGACAGTATTCTGGGCGGTTGTTTATGGCTTTCTTGGTCCTGTGGGCGGATGGTTGGCGCAGGGAGCAAAGAGGTGGCTCATAGATGGAGAGGACTTTGGTGATGCATTCGATCTTGAAGAACTTGCAAAGGGCTATGCCTTTGCAATTTTGGGTAAGATCATTGACGGGTTTACCGAGGGATTGATGGATAAGCTCGGCCTGGGCAAAAAGGCTGTCGAGAAAGCCGGGATAGGACTTAAGATCACAAGAGAAGTAGTTATAACCGGCTTACAGGTCGCTGCTACTGGATTTATATTATGGGCTGCCTCGGGTTTCAAGGACAATCCTTTTAATGACCCTTTAAGCCTACTCGCCATAATTGTGATAGTTGTAAGTGTAAGGTTATTGGGGGATGTTATAAATAAGGCCATGCAAAAAATAGGTTGGTTGAAAAGCGGAACCTCTCAGGCAGGCACAAAAAAGAATGTATGGGAAATGATAAAAGCTGATTTCAGCCTTAAAGGCCGCTTCACAGTCCAGAATTTTAAGGCCTCTGTTAATAACGCAGTATTTGACACAATGGCCCAGATAGGGACTGATCAGCTCTCAGATAAAGACACGCCGGATTATCTAAAACCTCTCTATCTTGCGATGGCAGTTATAGGCAATCTCAATATTGATTCCAGAGGAACCAGTACTAAGCCTGGCGGCGGCATGGAAGTTATATACACCTTTAATTATCTCAATACATTTATTGCCATAGCCGTGGATGCATATTATTCTTACCACTCTAGATTTAAGGATTGGCATGATATAAAAACTGATAAAGATGGCAATAAGGCATGGGGAGATGTTAAGTTAAGGTATCAATTAGGAAGAATACTTATAAAGCGCTCTTTGATGAATTTCTTCATACCCAGTCAGCCTAAGCTTACACTTAATGATCAGTATGGTAAGAAGGACAATACTCTCTCAGGCAATATTGTTGTTGACAATGCCAGTTTGTACAGCGAAGTGAGGATAAAGGAGGTCAAAGATGTTAATGGCAGCATTACCCTAACCACAACTATTATAAGAAAGCCCGGGACAAAAGGCCGTAGTGGTATTATTTCCATTAAACAGTCAAAAGATAGAGCAGCCTATTCCAAAGATGCCTCAGCATCTATATTCTACTCGATAGTAAATTTTTTACCTCAAGGGTTTTTACAGGCATTGGGCATAAATCTAGAATCTCTGGAAAAGGGATTGAACGAGGATACAATAAAGGTTTCTATGGGCATAGATAGCACGAATAACATCATAACCTTTTCTCTCTCCGGTGTTGTTGACAAAAAGGAGTTCGGGAAATATAGCTTTTCTGTAGATCTGAAAAATGAAAAGATAACTTATAATAATGAAGTGAATGAAGCCGATTCTCTCTTAGTTAAAAGACTCAGAGCAATTTCTAATAAGAAAAAGGTCATTTATGTTAGGGTTTCAGTAGGGACCAAAGAGATACTGCCTGAAAAAGCTGAAAAAGATCTGAAGAAAAAGATTGCCGAGGCATCAACTATTGTAAATAAAGAAATAAAATTTATCGGCCTAAGCTACAATATCTTTGGTGAAGTTGAACGCGCTAGCTTCTTGGCAACAGATGATGAAGGTGAGGATGAACTGGTAGGGATTTACACCTTGACCCCAACAGGCTCAAGTCTCTCTATAATACTTACTGAAGCCATGAAACAAGAGATAAAGGACTATCTGAGATCAAGTAATGTAGAAATTACTAAAGGAGAGAGAAATTATATCGAACAGGTCATAGAATATGGTGAATTTACCTTAAAGCTGGATGAAGATACAGGGGAGGTTACTCTTTCATTGATCGATCAGGCAACTGATAGTGAGGGCAGGTTAAACATTGTAGAACTGCGCATTAGGTATCAAAAGGGAGGGAAAGCCATAAAAGAAATCTCAGAGGTTAAGAACTGGATAGATAGGGATAAAAGGCTAAATACCGAGATTATTAACTTTGACAAGGTTGAGAGAGCGAAGATGATGCTGAGCGAGGAGTCTCTCAAAAAACAAGAGACAGAAAGGGAGGCGTTTGATGAAAAGTTTGGAGAGCAAAAAGACAAAGCAATAGATGCGCTTATTGAGGAGATACTTACTATCGAAGATAGCGAGCTTTCTCTGGAACTAAAGGAACTAAAGAAACTAAAGGCCAAATTCAAGGAATATTTCAAAGAGGCAATAGACAGAGGAAATCTCGGTGCGGGTATTCTCATGCTTCTTAAAAAGGCAATGGATAAGATAGGCAAAAAACTAGAAGCGGATGGCAGTCTGACAAAAGCTGCGCTTGTAAAAAACCTTAAAAATAATATCGTAAGTTTAATAAAAGAAACTATCAAAGATAATCTTGAGACAAATCCACAAATAGCCAAGAAGGCGCTCACCCAGATTATAGAAACCATACAGTCTGAGAATTTCATAGGCAATAAAGAAAACGCCAAGTTTTTAGAGGATGTTTTAGATGGTGTATTTGAAATAGAAAGGTCAGAATTACCAGTGTCAGTAAAGGTTGACGACAAAGAATTTAAATTTACACGATTAACAATAGGAAAATTTGCAGATAAGCTTGATATAAAAGAAAATGAATTATTTGTCTCTGAGGAAAAGGTCACCATGATTGTTAAAGATCTCTCAGGTAAAGACGTCAAGGTCGAGCTTGAAGCAGGCTCTTATTTCTATAAAGATAACGGGAAGCTCACGCCGATGCAGGGCGCCGTGGCTACAGTCAAAGGAGGTAAGGACAAAGGTGATGTAGGAACAGTCACTCCTGAAGGATTCAAGAACCTGACAAAGACAAAGAGGACAGTTGAACGAACTACCTATTCTGTTGATACCAAGAGAAGGAAAAAGGATGAAGACAAATATTCTATAGAGGTAACAGGCGAATCCTCTCCTATGAATGAAAGTGAAGCATGCTTATTCATAGACAGGCTCAAGGCCATGCTTAATCCTTTATTGATATCGAAAGAAGAAAAAGAACTCAGTATTGATTTTGATGAGGTTGAAGAGATTATTATTCAAGCTCCTCATGGAGCAGTAAAGGAATGGAAAATAAAGATAATGATTAAGGGGAAAGACCTACTAATTATTACAGTAAAAGAGGGTAAAGAAATTACTTTAGATCGCATGGATAAAAATAATGTAATTTGGATAGGGTTCTCAAATAAAAGGGGAGCTGCTGAAAAGACAGCTAACGACTTGGGCAAGGCATGTCGCAAAATTATGGGAGACGCGAGCGAAAAAAGGTACAAATCCCCTCTTATAGCTGAAGTAGAATCTCTGCCCGCACCTCAAGGAGGGCAAGGGCCTCTGTTTAAAGAAGGATCTGACAATGGCCCGCCAGGCTGCTTCCTTGCAGGCACAAAGGTTACCCTGCAGGGCG
>JAHILY010000064.1 GCA_018896815.1 Candidatus Omnitrophota bacterium
GATTCAGCGCTTCCATCAAAATCTCTACACGCCTGCAAATATTCCTCAAAGCTTTTTCTTCTGGCGGCCTCAAGTTCTTCGAGTTGCTCAAGACTGAATTCTCTTATACGTTCCCTGAATTTAAAGATGTCCTCAAACACTACATAATGCACACCATCTTTTATAAAATTAACTATCTCACCGCAATCCAAAATTGCCGCAGCTCTCCTATGGCATTTTATATACACATCCTGCTGTAATTCCTGTACAGGGTCTATAGGCTTACCTATTAACCTTTGACCTTCACTATCTACAATAGTCTGACCAACTCTTGTTGCCTCTTCCCATGATTCATCGACTGTTTGTAAATCCAACCCTCTATCAGTAGAAATTGAATGTGAGATTGTTCCTTTTTCCAGCGGTAACCTCCCTAAATAAACAATCTTACTATTTGCGTCAACTGTAACCTCGCTTCCTTCGTATTCTCGCAATACTTTCAATCCATTGCCTGTCCCGACTATAGCTGGCCTTCCCAGTTCACCCATAACAAGAGCTGCATGACATTCTTCGCCACCTATATCAGTAACAACAGCCTTAGCCCTGGTTAAAACCTGGGTCCATTGATTAACAGTTGCCGTAGTAGCAAGTACGCTCTCTGTATCTATTCTTTTTTCGGCATCTTCCAAGCTCTCAGCTATTCTTAATATTCCGCATGCTGCACCAAAAGACCCAGTCAGCCCTCCTTTAAATATAGGAATTGCTTTTTCAGCTGCTTCTTCGTTTACTGTAACTATAGAAGCACCCTGCGACCAGACTGTTTCTGGCCGAGCCTGCAAAAAATATAATCTACCTTTGTCATCAACGGCATATTCTATATCGACAAATTGCCATCCATGTGCTTTTTTGTAATAATCTTCTATTGTTTTTATCTTAGCAGCTATTTCTCTGACCTTTTCATCACTAAAAACATATTCCTTTCTTCTTTCTTCATCTATATCAATCCATGAAACACCTTCTTCGGCAAAATAAACTGCCTTAGCCTTTTCACCTAAACGTTTCCGCACTATTCTGTGATTACCTTCTTTATCTACAAGCCACGAATCAGGTGTAACTTGACCACTAACAACAGATTCGCCTAGTCCATAATTAGCACTAACGCTGATAACAGGATAACCTGCAGCCCTGTCAACTGTAAAACCTACACCGGCACCATATGCGTCTATCATGACTTGAACCACCGCACATATTTTTACCGTTGAATGTTTAAATATACTGTCGTCTCTCAATATATCAGCCAAATCTACCTTTTCTCTCTCCACAGCTTCTTTTATTATAGCTAGGCGCTGCTGATTTCTATAATACACAGCCCTATTCCCATATAAAGAGACCCAGCATTTTCTTACTGCTCCAACCACTTGATCTGCGCCTTTTTGATTCAAAAAAGTATCCTGCTGGCCAGCAAAAGATGCTGTTGGTAGGTCTTCAGCTGTAGCTGAAGACCTGACTGCCACTGATAATCCATCTGTCTTTCCAAATTGCTGTGACAGATTGCTATAATATAAAATTATTTCCTGTTTTACCTCTTCTGGTATTTCGCTATTTTCCATTGCCATTCTTATCTCTTTGGATTTCTCGTCTATCAAGGATTCTATTATTGCTGCAGCTTCTTCTTGCTCGTCAATCTTGTGTCTTATCCATTGCTCTGACAGATCCTCCAATTCCTTTATAAGGCTTATTATGTTATTCTGTGCTATAAACCTATCGTAAGCTGGGGTAATAATATGAAAACCTTCAGGAACATCTATTCCCGGAATCCTAGCCAATTCCGAAAGGCTTGCACCTTTACCGCCAACCAGTGAGATATCTTCGCCTTCCTCTGAATGAAAGTTTTTAACAAAGGCTGTGCTTCCGTACAATCTGTCAATTGTACTATTAAAAATAGATTCGATTTCTCCGGTATCGCTCTCTGTATATCCACACTCCGATAAGGCCTGTCTAATATCTTCAGAATTTGCTGTTTCAAAATCTTCTGTTTTCTCGCAAACCGTAAGTCCGCTCATTTCACAAAAACCAA
>JAHILY010000065.1 GCA_018896815.1 Candidatus Omnitrophota bacterium
ATTGTTGATCTTTCTCAAGCCCTTGCCCTTTTATAGTCAGGTACCCGCCAATAAGCATGCCATTGGCTCCTGCCATAAATGCCGAGGCTTGAGCGTCAGCAAAAACAGATTCCCTGCCAGCGGCTATTTTAATGATTTTATCTTTTAAGATGATTCGGAATAAGGCTATTGTCCTTAAGGTCTCCTCCGGAGAGAGAGGGACTTTCTTTCCTAATGGCGTGCCTTTTATGGGTACTAAGATATTAATTGGCACTGAATCGACTGCAAGCTCCCTGAGCCAAAAAGCCAAGTCGATTCTATCTTCCAAAGTTTCTCCCATGCCAATTATCCCTCCGCTGCAGACTTCCAAACCTGCTAATTTTGCAGCCTTAACGGTATTTACTCTTTGCATAAAAGTGTGCGTTGTGACAATTTTAGGAAAATACCTCGGAGAACTTTCTAAGTTATGGTGATAGCGGGTTAACCCTGCATCCTTGAGCAAAAAAAAGCCTTTCCCGTCTATCTCGCCTAAAGAAGCGCACATCTTAATTCCGACCTTTATTTTTATTTCATAAATCGCATCCGCGATAATTTTTATCTCCTCAAAAGATAACTTACCACCGCTAGTTACAATATCAAACCGTTCTGCGCCTATTTCCCTGGCGCGTTTGGCCATCTCAAGCATCTCTTCTTTTGACTTAAGGGGATAGGTATTTATGCCGGTATTGTAGCGCGTTGATTGCGCGCAAAATTTGCAATCTTCTCCGCATTTTCCGGATTTGGCATTCATAATGCTGCATAATTCTAATGCCGGCCCTGCACACTCGTGCCTGATCCTGTTGGCTAAAGAAATTAATTCCCTGAGGGGCAATGCTAAAAGCGAACTGACATTTTCCCTGTTTATATTTTTCATAGGCATGATTCTAAACGATGAACTGTAAACCATTTTATTATATCAGGTTTACCATTGCAAGGGGAATTTAGCGGATATCAGAAAGGTGTAATATAAAATATAGGATATTATGCCGATAATTTGTCCTACTTGTCCAGTATTTTTTAGCTCAATATTGCGTAACTCTTTGAAAAACAAAGCCTTAAATTTTGTTCATCTTTAAAGATGGACATTTCTATCTTTTAAGCCAAAATTTATAGAACGGTTTTATGGTACAGATTATCATCGGTATCAACAGAATGATAAAATTGATTTTCAATAACTAATGAGGGTGGCAAATTATTATTCATATCTTAAAGCCTCTATCGGGTCGAGCTTGGAAGCCTTGTGAGCTGGCCAGAGGCCAAATATTATGCCTACGGCCAGAGAAAATACAGTTGCAAGAATAATCGAAAATACAGATACCCTAACTGTCCACCCTGCAAAAAGGGTTATGAGCGTGGATATGCCACTGCCTGACGAAACACCTGCTATGCCTCCGATAAATGACATTAGGATGGCCTCTATAAGAAATTGTATCATAACGTCTTTATTCGTTGCTCCTATTGCCTTGCGCAGGCCTATCTCGCGTGTGCGCTCTGTGACTGAAACGAGCATGATATTCATAATGCCTATGCCGCCAACCAAAAGCGATATCGCAGCAATCGAACCCAATAACAAAGACATTGTTTTTGTGGTAGACTCCAGGGTATTCTTGATATCAGCCATGTTTCGTATCTGAAATGAATCCTCAGCGTCTTTCTGCGTCAGACGGTGTTCTTTCATGATAACGCCGGACACAGCTTCCTGCGCATCATCAAGCACATCCGGGCCTTTTGCCTCCACGTAAATGGAATCTATATATTCTTTTCCAAGCACCCTGTACATGGCAGTAGTGATTGGCATCAGCACATTGTCATCTTGGTCACGAAATCCACTCGCACCTTTTGAAGGAAGAACCCCGATTACCTTGAAGTTAAGTAGATTTAGCTTTACTGTCTCACCCAAAGGATTAGCATCTCCAAAAAGCTGTTTTACCACTGTGGTGCCAATAATAACCACTCTTTCCCTTTTCTTTACCTCTTCCTCTGTAAAAAATCTGCCCGCCTCTGGTTCTGAAGCACGCATAGAGGCATAATCCACGTCCACGCCTTCAACCTGCGTATTCCAGTTTCTATTTCCGTAGACAAGCTGGACCCTGCCTGTTACAGAAGGGCTCACCCTGGCAACTTCATCTTTAAGTTTTGCTATACTAGTTATATCTTGAAACGTAAACCGCGTCACTGTTCCTGTCTCCATGGCCACCCCGTGAAGCCTTGCGGATCCTGGCCTTATTACCAAAAGATTTGAACCTAAAGACGCAAGCTGTTTCTCTATTGATTCCTTTGCTCCTTGTCCTACTGCCAGCATTGCAATCACAGCTGCAACGCCTATCAATATGCCCAGGATTGATAAAAATGACCGCATCTTGTGCGAAATCATTGCAACCAGCGCCTGGCGCAGATAATCCAGGAATTTTGTTTCCCTCGCCATCCTCTCTGACTTCGATAAAACAATATCTATTATTTCATCTGCATGGCTTTCTCCCAAGTGCTTGGTTAGAATCCCGGTTTTTTCATCAGAAACAATGCTTCCGTCCAGCATGCGTATGACGCGCTTTGCGTGGCTCGCCATCTCTGGCTCATGGGTCACCATTACAATGGTCTTACCTTTTTGATTCAGGTCTTTCAGGATTAAGACAATCTCCTCCTTGCTCTTGGAATCCAGATTGCCTGTGGGTTCATCCGCGAATATGATCAGCGGGTCATTGACTAAAGAACGGGCTATTGCCACGCGTTGCTGCTGGCCTCCGGAAAGTTCATTGGGCCTGTGATTCATCCTGTCTAAAAGCCCTACTTCCCGTATCTTTTCCCTGGCTTGCGCCTTTAAGCGGTGCTTGCCTGCATAAATCAGGGGGAGTTCAGCATTTTGCAACGCAGTCAATCTGGGCAGAAGATGAAATTGCTGAAACACAAAACCAGCCAGACGATTCCTCACAACAGCCAATTCCTCGTCTGAAAGCTTATTTATATTTCTCTTGCCTAAATAATATTCTCCTTTATCAGGCCTATCAAGTAAGCCCATGATGTGCATCAGCGTGGATTTGCCTGAGCCTGAAGGCCCCATGATTGCCACGAATTCGCCTGGAGCAACTTTCAGCGAAACCTCCTGCAGGGCCTTTACTTCTACCTTGCCCATCTGATAAGTTTTATGGATATTTTTTAATTCTATCATTATCTTCTGCGAGACGGCATGAACGGATTTTTGCCTGTTTCGCTCTTAGGAATATTATATTTTTTTGTCCTTATTATCAAAGTGTCACTTTTTTTGATTCCTGACACCACCTCTATATTTTTATCATCTGTAATGCCAAGCGTGACGCGCGAACGGAGCGGTTCCGGGCTGTCCTGTTTTAACAAGACATACGATTCACCTTTTTCCTTATATACAGCATCCACGGGGATCAAGAGTGTTTTATCTCTAGTCTCATCTATGAAATCTATGCTGGCATTCATACCGGAACGGAAAAACTTCGGTATCTCATCAGGCGCAAGATCCACTTCATAAACAGTGACATTATTTACTGTCTTGGATTCATAATATATGTGCTCGACAGTAGCATTGATTATTGTATCAGGATAAGCATCGATACTGATGATTGCCTTTTTATCAAGCGTAATCTTGCCTATATCTATCTCATCCACCTGCGCCTTCACAATCAAGCGGTCAGATAAAACTATTACGGGGTCGCTTGTAGTGATTGTCTGGCCAGGCTGGATTTTTTTCACAATCACTTCTCCGTCAATAGACGCGAGCAAAGGTATGGGTTTATATGTCTTCTCCCAGTATTCCAGGGCCTCTTTTCCCTTGGCCCTGGCAGCGTCAATCAAAGCAGCTCTTTCCGTAGAGCTCATCCACGCCAGGGTATCTCCTGCCTTTACCTTGTCGCCTTCCCTGACCAGTATCTTTTCTATCCTGCCGTTGACAGGAGGCTTGATCTCCAATCTGTTTTTCGGAAGAACTGTCCCTGTAGAGGATATAAATGTTTTTATAGAGCCTACTGTCGGACTTATCTCTTTTACAATTTCTTCCGTAGATGTCTTCTGCTTTACCCTTGTGATGTAAAATATTGAGCCTGTCAGGATAATAAGCACTATAAAAAATATCCCTATTTTTTTAATCTTCATATTCCAATGTCTCTCCTTTCGCGTTAATCCAGCCCGCCTCGGCAAGCAATGCATTTGCTTGGGTATTAAGGAAAGTCTTTTTTGCCTGCACAAGACTATCTTCAATAATAATCCAGTTATCAAACTGTATAAGCCCAAGGGAATACTGGCCTTCTGCAATCTTAGCTCTCTCTTCAGCCGCCTGGAGAAATTTTTTCTGAACATTAACTGTGTCTACCGCGCCCTGAAACGCTGCCCATGTCTGTTCAAGCGCAAGTGTAACGCTATCTTTTTTACTGCGCTCATCTGCCTGAGCCTGCTTATATAATGCCTTTGCCTTTTCTACCTCAGCCTTTCTCAACCCGCCTTCAAATATAGGGATACTTAATCCAAACCCGATATTCCACTGGTCATCTTCAGGAGGCCAGCGAGCGCTGGTTCTATCAGCGCCTGTCCTGGCTGTAATTTCAGGGAAAAAATCCGCCTCTTTGGACTTTATGCCAAAAGACGCAGCATTAGTCTGGGCATTAAGTTTTCCAAGTGATGGATTATTCTTAGTTAGGGTTTCGAAATCCGTACTTTCCTTTGTTGGAACTTTTACCTTTAATTCACCTTTTATGCGCACGGGATAAAATTCAGCCCTTCCCATCTCCTTGAGAAGCTCTCTCTGGCTAACCTCAAGTTCTCTCTTGACCTGAATGATTTCAAATTTCGCCTGTGTCAAGTTTGCTTCTGCAGTTAATAGGGCTCCTTTATGTTCTATGCCTGCTTCATAACACAGGGTGATCAATACTAGATTGTCCCGTCTTATTTTAGCTATATCCTCTGCTATCTTCACTGATTCCTGGGTCTTAAGTAAATTTATAAAAGCGGTTCGTAAGCGATACCTTACTTCAGAAGAAGTAAACCTGTAATTATATTGAGAGGCCTTGATATTTTCCGAGGCGGCTTTTAAATCATTTGCAGTTTTGGAGGCGTTAAATATGATCTGCGTGCCGCTTACGCCGAAGGAATAGCTGTCTTTTTCTGTTGTTGTTTTTGTCCGAGACCAATCTATGCTGCCGTCTATCTGAGGGTAAAGAGTAGATCCTGTTATAACTTTGGCTGCTTCTTCCTGTTTAACCTTCTCTTCTGCGGAAATCAGATCCGGGTGATTCTTTCTTGCTTCATAAAGACAATAGTCCCAGGTAAGCACATCCTCAGCTAATGCATTATAAGGAATAAAACTTAAAAGAAATAAATTTATAACTATAAATAGCTTCACTTTTTAAACCTCACTATGACCTCAGACATTCTATCCAGCATCTGGCTGAATTCCTCTGCAGGAATAAGCCCGATCATCTCATGCTTGGCAAAGACTATAAGCTTATCCCCTGGTTTGATGCTAAAGGATTTCCTTATTCCAGCAGGTATAACAACCTGGCCTCTTTCACCTACAGTAGCTGCTCCGTAAATCTTGCCCTTGGATATATTGCTCATATGTACTCCTCGTATAATGTTCACTTGACAGTGAACTAGTTTTTTAGAACAATGTATTTATGGTTAACTCTTATAAAGCAGGAAGACAACTTTTATGACTCCCTTTGG
>JAHILY010000066.1 GCA_018896815.1 Candidatus Omnitrophota bacterium
CACCAGAATCTGAAAAAAATTAAAAATTACCATAAAAAGTGCTATTTTTTGGCCCCTTGAAACATCGGTACTTATAGCAGAAGTGTTCAAATTCAAAAATCCACCCCTGAAAAAATAGGAAAAAAGACATTGACAGGAAAACGTTTACGTGGTATACTTTTAAATAGGTTATAAATATATTTATAAAGGAGAGGATATATGTCTATTGGTCCTATGAGAATTAAGAAAATCGTTTCTCTGATTACCCTGGTAATCTTTCTTTTTACGAATATCAGCTATGCAGCCCCAAGTTCCCGTTCTCTCTTCAAAGACAAAAAAGTAGACCACAAAAAGCTCTCCACCCAGCGCGAAGACGCTATTGAGAAGAAAAAGTCTGTGCTTAGGGGTGAAGATGCTCAAACAGGCCAGCGGCAGAAAAGCCAGGCAAAGCAAGCTTTGCAGCTACATCTAAAGGACCTATCCCAGATACATGTTCCTTCGGAATACGGAAGGGTAATAGAAGTATATGACGCACGAGATACGAGATACGAGATACGAGATACGGAAGATGAACCACGATTAATCGTCCACATCCAGGACCTCCACACAAATCCTGAAGGAGAACTTAATCTTGCCAATATATTAGAGCTGCTCATAAAAGACTATAACCTGAATCTAGTCTGCTCAGAAGGCGCAGATGGCGAGGTAGATACCTCCAGTGTCTCCAGCTTCCCAGACTATGAGGTCAGAAAAAAGGTAGCCAGATTATTCATAGATTCAGGTGAATTAACCGGAGAAGAGTATCTCTCTATTACAAAATACCCGGATCTACAGATCTGGGGAATCGAAGATAGGGAGATATATTTTGAAAACATCATCCAGTTCAATAGAATAATGAAATTTTCACCTGACTCCCAGGTCTTTATCTCCAGTGCCCATGAAACCCTAAATAACCTAAAACCCAAGATCTACTCAAAAAAACTCCTGGAAATAGACCAGAAAGAAACAGATTACGAAGAACAAAAGATAGAGACGAATGAATACCTCGAATACCTCCTCGATGTAGCTGCAGCATCTCATGCTGCCACTAAATACAAAAACATCACCCTTCTAACCGAGGCCACAAAGCAAGAAAAAACCATAGATCAAGCAAAGATAATGCAGGAATCCCAGAACCTGCTCTTAAACCTGCAGGCAGCCCTATCAGGGAACAAGGACATGGATTCTCTGACAGTAAAGGCCGAGCTCTTCAAGGACCAAAAGATCTCGCCATTCTCATTCTACAGCTACTTAAAAGATTTAGCATCAAAACACATCCCTGACCAGATCTCAAAATATCCCAGCTTAAATAACTTTATAGACTACCTCACCAAGGTCAACTCGCTTGATTCAGTAAAGCTCTTCAATGAAATGGAAGAGCTGTCATACGAAGTAAAACTAAACCTCGCTAAGACAGAAAAACAACAATCCCTCATAAAGGCCTTAAGAAACATAAACTTCTTAGAAGGCTTCTTCAACCTAAAGGTCTCAAATGAAGAACTAGACCATTACTTAGCTAATAAAGACTCCCACAAAGTAGCCTTCTTTAAATCCACCATAACGGAATTAACGAACACAACGAACCTAACGAACTTTATCGATTACAACCCTTCGTTAATAGATAACCACCTCCAGGAACTCGAGGATTTTTATGACACAGTAAAGGCCCGTGACATTGCAATGGTAACCAACTCCCTCTCTGAGATAGAAAAGCGAAACGCTAAAGTATCAGCCTTAGTCTCAGGAGGCTTTCACACAAAAGGCATAACCACTCTCTTAAGAGAGAAAGGCCATTCCTACATCGTAGTCTCCCCATATTCATCCACTGAGATAGATGAAGATAATTATCACTTCTTGCTTTCAGGCAAGAGAAGGCCAATATCAGAGCTTATTGAAGAGATCAATTCTTTGCTTAGAGTGGCGCTTCCGTTTGCCTCAGATGATTTTATTATATGGTTACAGGATGCTCATAGAGAAGCAGTAGCAAATAGAAAACTCGAAGAATTATTTACTGATACTCGAGCGAGGATAGAAGAACAATTTGTCCTGGCAGATATAAGACTTTTACGCAGACGAGGCCTCGCAACTCTCCAGATCGCAGAACGACTACTGGAACATTTTCCTAATCTTGATCTTGATGAAATTGTAGGGATTGATGGAGGGAACACCTTTTATGTAAGACTCGGTGATACTATCGTAACAGTTGTTACCAGAGAAGGGATTGTCAAGCCTGCTGTGGGAGTTGATCTTGCAGGATTAAGAAGGGCTGGAGATATCGTGTCTACCAGGCTTGCCAGGGCTGCCACAGCGCCAGCTGATCGAATTGCCGCAGTCATGGCCCAGCTTCCAGAAGTCCATGCTCTTATAAATGACCAGGTGTCTCCAGATAGCCCTTTTTCACCCAGTGAAATGACAAGGGCTATAGAGGAGGCCAAAAGTCCTGCGATTGTGACAGACAAGGAGGCAATTGTATTATTAAACAGCTCCCTTCGCATTGTCAGGATTGATGATGTCATCCCGCATGAAGAGGCAGCGCATTCTGAGGAATTGCTGGAGAAGATAAGAGAAGAGAGATTTTTTAAAGGCCCTATTATCGTGGCAAAGGTTAAGGATAAAGGCGAGATTAAATATGTAATATTGGATGGCACTAACCGATGGAAGTGCGCGAAGGAACTTGGATTGCGCTATATACTAGTGGAAGTCATAGATTATGGGCCGAAGACTGCTAAGCTTGGCCGGTGGGATGGTAAGTTTTGGGATTTGGATGAGGACGAGCTTCGCAGGATGGCGGAGGATGCTGGAGTAAAACTTGTAGAGCTCGAAGAGCCGCAAGTAATTAGAGAATTTGATGGTGTACCGTATACGCGAATCTGGGTAAAGGGTAAAGCCGGGCAACAAGGTAAGTGGTTTGCAATAGGAGATCCTAAAGAGCTTGCGACAGCTACACAAGGATTTGAGGCTTTCAATAGATTGTATGATTTGTTAAAAGATGGGTATCTTGGCAAAGGTAGGGATAAGGAGATATTGGAGGATGGTTATGATCCTGAAGCACGTTATGCTGAAGAAGACTATTCTGCGCTTTTAGTCCGTCCCATGATGCGGTATGACGATGTGTTGGGTGTTGTTAGGACAGGAAAAGAAGTTGGCGTAAAGACCGATCGTCATGTGTTTTTGGAGGGAGAAGGTTTATATGGCCGAGTTATTGCCGGGCCAGTTATTTCATTGGCAGACCTTAGAGGAAGGGAAGGTATTGACCTAAAAGAAGAGATATCTGTATTGAATGCTCAGCTGCAGAGCAGGCTTGAAAGACAGATTCAATGGTTTAGTCTTGGGCCTGGTTGTAATGTCGATGAGGGAGGAGAGGCTCCTAGATTCTATGCAGAGACTACTATGGTTCCAGTCCGCGAAGCATCTTCGCAATCTTTTAAGGCAGCCATTTCCAGATTCGTAGAGAAGAAACTTACATTACCTGGCTTAGATGTGGATAGCGAGGCATATCAGGAGGCACTTCTTGAACTAGCCCAAACCCGCAATGAAATAGAGGCAGTAATAAGTATATCAGACGGCACAGAGAGGGCGCTTTTGTCCAAGGCGCTTGCAACAGCAGATGCACTTATAACATCAAATATCTTTGACCCCTTCTACGACCCCAAAGACCCCCCAGCCCTTTTATTCGACGCCGCACAGTTGACAGGAAAAATTGGTCCAGAATTTGTAGCGTACCTATCTGATGGTTCAGAAGGAAAGCTTTTTTTTGGAGGAGGAGGTTTCGGCGATTATACAGAAGTCTTAAGACAAGCAATCGCCATACGAGATCAAGATCTGGCATCTGCTGGATTGATGATAACAGTAGACGAGGCATTAGCAGG
>JAHILY010000067.1 GCA_018896815.1 Candidatus Omnitrophota bacterium
AGATTGGCCCAGCCAGCAGGATCGTTCAATGCGCTTCCAAAGTTAGCCTTGAGTGTATCCGGCCATACGGGCGGCTCCATATCCCATACCTCCATAGCCACTACTGGAGGATTCGGGCAATGGTCTTCACCTTTTATAAAAAATATACCTGTCTCGCCGCCTATCTTTACAGGTTTCTTGCTGCCAATTGTAACTTCTGAAATCTTAGCCTGCCATTTATCAATCACTCTCTCCATTGAATCCCCCTCTTTGGTCATTCCCGTGAAGCTTGTCCCCATGAAAATGGGGAACGGGAATGACAACAGCCGCAGGCCAGGTTAAAACATGATCGCTGCTAAGTTTCCCGCCTGCTTCACTATTTTTCTCTATCTCTTTCTTAAACGGTATATACACTGTTATGTCCAGCCCAGCATCGGCTATCAATTTCACCTTATCTTCTTCAAGAGGCCCTTTTGATTTATTAATCACCAGCGAAGTCTCTTTTATCTTTAAACCTGCTTTTTTCGCAGTCTGGAATGCGCTTATAGCAGACTGCAGGCCTACTATTGTCGAGTCACTTACCAGGAGCAGTTTATCTATTTCATTCGCTGTGCGGCGGCTCAGGTGTTCCATGCCTGCCTCATTGTCTATAACAACAAATTTATAGTTCTTGCCCAGCCTTAAAAGATACTCCCTGAGTATATTATTTACTGCGCAATAACACCCTGGCCCTTCCGGCCTTCCCATGACCAAAAGATCGATATCGTCTCCTTCAACAATAATCTCTTCCAGCCTCATGTTAAAAAAATCGCTTTTTGACAGACTCAGGGATGAAAGATTCTTTGCCGCCTCGCGTATGTCTGAAATCGTTTCCTTGGCCTGATAGCCCAATAATACATTGAGATTTGAGTTAGGGTCAGCATCCACAGCTAATATCGGCCTATCAAGAGTCAAGAGATGCTGGATAAGCATTGCGCAAACTGTTGTCTTTCCTACCCCGCCTTTACCTGCGACTGCAATTGTATATGCCATGGCCTATAATAGTCTTTTCACTGAGGGAAACGATTCTATGTCAGTATGCGGCAGAAAAAGCGACGCACTATAGTTATTCATAAATGACGAATTTGTGCTCAAGTCCGAATAAGTCATCTTATTGGCAATAGAGCCTGTCTTTTCCATTGCCTCGCTTGAAAGCACGCACATCTTTGCCCCTGTGATCGAGGTATTGCCCAGAAACTCAAATTTCTCTTCTGGAAGATCCGGTAAAAGCCCGATATTTATGGCCGAGCGTATATTCATGGCTGTTCCCATGCCGCCTGCTATAAACACGTGTTTTATGTCAGACTTTTTATAACCAGATTCCTTTAAAAGCACTTCTATCCCTGTATAGATCGCGCCCTTTGAATGTATCACATTTTTTATATCATTTTCGTCAATCTTTATATCCTTGCCAGTGATAGATGATTTTTTATCGACGAGGACAATCTCTTTTACGCCGTCCCTTTCTCTGACAGGGCAGATCTCATTATCTTTTAATTTTCCAGAGCGGTCTATTATATTGTGTTTTAAGAATTCGCTCATGATGTCTATTATGCCGGAGCCGCATATGCCTTTTGGCGCCGACTTTCCAATAGTGCCCAGCTTTAATTTATTTTTACCTATTGAGGCGCTTTGTATTGCGCCTTTCATTGCCCTTATACCGGAACTCAAACCCCCTCCTTCAAAACACGGACCAGCTGACGTAGAACATGCAACAAAGTATTCTTTATTTCCAATCACGACTTCGCCATTAGTGCCAAGGTCAATAAAAAGCGAGAGTTTGTCTGTATTATCCATACCAGATGCAAGCACGCCGCTGACTATATCTCCGCCAACATAACTCCCTATACAAGGAAGACAGGCCAAAAGCCCGCGGGGATTGACCTTTATGCCTGCCTCTGCAGCCCTTATTACAGGCATAAAATTTACAGCTGGTATATAAGGTTCTTTTCTTATGTAGGATGGTTCTATTTTAAGAAGGAGGTGCGTCATTGTTGTATTCCCTGCGCACGTCACTGCTGTAATGTCATCTAATGTGAGCTTTTGTTCTTTTGCCAGGCTATAGATAAGGGTGTTGATCGTATCGATTACTGCGTGGTGCAGTTTTTCTAAGCCGCTCTGCTCCTGGGCATACATAATCCTTGTTATAACATCTTCTCCAAAGTCCACCTGTGGGTTATGACTTGCCTTCGCGCCTAAAACCTTTTGCGATTTTAAATCCACTAAGTACGCGACTATTGTAGTAGTCCCTATATCAAGCGCTATGCCAAAATTCTTAGTGGATGTATTGCCGGGCTCTATCAAAACAACTTCTGTAGTGCGGTTTCTGCTGCCCAGGGTCACAGTAACTTGCCAATCGCTTTCTCTTAAAAGCCTGGGCAATTTTTTTATGTTAGCCAGGCCCATCTGCATTATCTGGATATCCCCGCCCTTTCTTATTTCTCTGAACAATCTATCAGTATCAGCGCAATTGTCGTCTATTGTTGGAGCGGGAAGTTTTAAGAATAATTTTGTGGAAAGCGGGCCATGTTTGAATATCTCTCTTTCTTTTTTGTAGGGTTGTTCTTCTATTTTTTCGGCAGGCGTGTAAAGTCCTGCCAGCCGCTTTGTCCTGGCCTCCCCTGTGAGGACTTCTATATCACCGAGCCTGGATTCTTCCGGGACTAAAACCTCGATGTCAGATTCAGGAGTAGTCCTGCATGCCAGGACATATCCTTTTTTCCTCTCTTTTTCTGAAATCCTGCCGCTGTGCTCAGTGACAAACTTGCCCTTTTTTACAATGACCTTGCACCTGCCGCACACACCTTCCCCCCCACAGCTATTATATATATGTATGCCAGCTTTGATACTAGCGGTCAGGAGGTCTGTGCCCTTATCAACCTTGATAGACCTCTTCTCTGGTAGAAATGTGATCTTAAGTTCACCCATAGTAAATTAAATGACTCCTCGGGGCGTTTTTTCCGATTGTATAAGGGGTCATCCTGAGGCCGCAAGGCCGAAGGATCTCTGAAATTCCTCTAAATTGTAACATGCTGGGAAAATAGGGTCAAGGGAAATAGAAAAGCTCAATATGTACTATTTGAAAAGATAGGCTACGCTAGGGATAAAAAAAGACCTGGCTGGTAAGGCAAGGTCTTTTTTTATCATATAATACCCTGATTTACTTACTTATTTCTTAATCTTTAACTCTGTGCCGCAGCCAGGACAATACTGGACATCTGAACCAAAATCCTCTCCACATTCAGGACAGAACTTTATCGCGGTTGCATCTGCTGCCAATGCCCCTCCTGCTGCGCCTACTCCTGCGCCTATGAGAGCGCCTTCTTTTGCACGGCCTGACTGATGACCTATAATTGCACCCAAACCCGCGCCTAGCAAAGCTCCTCCTCCAGCGCCTCTTTCCGTACGGGTGGTCTTACACCCAGCAACAGATACCAATAAAATCAAAATCATCACAAACGCTGCATACCTTCTCATTTCTCCACCTCCTTTCTTAATTATATCATTTTATCAAGATTAAACAAGCATTATTTAATCAATCAATATAAACCTATCTTATTAACCTGATCCTGGTCAGTGGCCAGTAGATTAGAAATGCTTTGCCTATCAAATATTTCTTCGGCAAATACCCCCAATACCTGCTGTCGCGGCTGGAAATACTGTTATCGCCAAGCGCATAATAGCTGTCTTCTGGCACCATCACTGGCTCGTCTTTTACACCATAGTCACCCCTGTTGTAATAATATCTCTCTCTTATGACTGACTCGGTCTCGACAGCCTTGTTATTTATAAGGATTGTGCCATTCGATATCTCTACTGTTTCCCCTGATAGGCCAACCAGTCTTTTTATAAAATCCTTTTTCTTGTCTTCAGGCGAACGGAACACAATCACGTCCCCTCTTTGCGGCTCCTTGAATTTGTATATAAATTTGCTTACAAGGATCCTGTCGCCTTCCACAAGCGTTGGCCTCATAGACCCTGTTGGTATCTTAAAAGCCTGCACCACCCATGTCCTTATAATCAGCGCCAGTATTACAGCGATAATTATTGGCTCGACCCATTCCTTTATCCAGTAACGCATTCTATCGTTCATACTGTCTCCTTAAATTTTCAGCGCTGCCAGAAATGCTTCCTGTGGTATCTGCACCCTGCCAAATTGTTTCAGCCGCTTTTTACCTTCTTTTTGTTTTTCCCAGAGCTTGCGCTTCCTTGTAATGTCGCCGCCGTAGCATTTGCTTGTTACATGCTTTGAAAGAGGCGCCACCCTTGTCCTTGCAAGTATCTTGCTCCCTATTGCCGCCTGTATGATTACCTCAAAGAGCTGCCGCGGTATCAATTCCTTTAGTTTTGCTGCAAGCTGCCTGCCTTTAAAGTCTGACCTTTCCCGATGCACTATAGACGATAATGCCTCACACGGCTGCCCATTTATCAGTATATCCAATTTTACAAGATCGCTCGGCCTGTATTCCTTTATTTCATAATCCAGCGAGCCATAGCCCTTTGTCATTGATTTTATCTTGTCATAAAAATCAACTATGATCTCGGACAGAGGTATCTCAAATACAAGCTCTATCTTATCCTGCGATATATAATCCGTTGATTTATACTCACCTCTTTTTGTCTTGCAGAATTCAATCACATTGCTCAGGGCATCATGGGGTATCATGATATAGGTCGTGGTATATGGCTCGAGTATCTCGACGATGTCCTGTGGCTCTGGAAGTTTTCCAGGATTTTCAACCTCGATCTCTTTGCCCTTATTATCTTTGACTTTATATACGACACTTGGGGTCGTCAGGACCAGATCAAGGTCATATTCTCTTTCCAGCCGCTCCTGGACTATCTCCATGTGAAGAAGGCCTAAAAATCCGCATCTAAAACCGAATCCAAGCGATTGCGAACTCTCTGTATCATATATGAAAGAGGCATCACTTAATTTTAATTTATCAACCGCTTTTTTCAATGCATCAAAGTCTTTGGCATTTACAGGATAAATCCCTGCAAAAACCATTGGCTTTACAACCTTGTGTCCTGTCAGCGGTCTTTCAGCTGGCTGCTTGGCACAGGTAACTGTATCACCGTTAGTAACCTCTTTTGCCTCTTTTATCTGGCAGGTGATATAACCGACCTCGCCTGGTAAAAGCGCCTCTACTGGCTCCATCCCTGGCCTGAAGATACCTACTTCCTGAACTTCGTATCTTTTATTAGAAGACATCATTAATATATACATGCCTTTTTTTATGCAGCCGTTGACCACCCTGATATAAACAATCACACCTCTGTAGACATCATACTTAGAATCAAAGACCAGCGCCTGTAGGGGTTCTTTTTCACTCCCCTTAGGAGGCGGCACATCCCGTACTACTCTTTCTAATATTTCTTCAGTGCCTGTGCCTTCTTTTGCGCTTGCCATTATCACGCTGTCTTCATCAAGCTTTAATATAGATTTAATCTCATGCGCCACCCTTTCAGGCTCAGCGCTCTGAAGGTCGATCTTGTTTACAACAGGTATTATCTTTAAATTTTTTTCAAGCGCCTGCTGCAGGTTCGCCACTGTCTGCGCCTCTACACCCTGCGCTGCATCCACCAGTAGTATTGCTCCCTCGCATGCAGACAGAGATTTTGAAACCTCATAGCTAAAATCAACATGGCCAGGCGTGTCTATCAGGTTTAATTCATAGGTGTTGCCATCCTTTGCCTTGTAAGATATCCTGACAGAGCTTGCCTTGATAGTTATGCCGCGCTCTCTTTCCAGGTCCATATCGTCCAGGACCTGCTCTCTGAATTGCCTCTCATCCACAGTATGAGTAAACTGAAGCAATCTATCAGCAAGTGTAGACTTGCCGTGGTCTATGTGAGCGATTATGCAAAAGTTCCGAATTCTAGCTATGTCCATTTTTATACACTTAACGCGATCTTCTTCCCAAGCTCTATGTATTTTTGTGCAAGGTCTTTGCTGGACGCCTCAGCATACACGCGGAGAATAGGCTCAGTTCCAGAGAGCCTCATGGTTAGCCAGCTGCCGTCTTCGAGTATAAACTTAAAACCGTCATATGATTTTGTCTCCACAACTGGCTTATCAAGGATTTTTTTGGGAGGGGCTTTCTTCAGGGATTCCATGAGTTTTTTCTTTTTATCGTCGGCATATTCCATGTCTATCCTTGTGTAGCAAAACTTACCATATTCTTTCTCGATATCAGACATGATCTGGAGTATGCCTTTTTTTCTGTGGGCCATCATCTCTATCAGGAGCATGCCAAGAAGCATCCCGTCTCTCTCAGGTATATAGCCCTTGACGCCAATCCCGCCTGATTCCTCGCCGCCTATGAGCACATCTTCTTCCAGCATGATTTTACATATGTATTTAAAGCCGACCGGCGTTTCGTGTAATTTCAGCTTATATTTCCTGGCAATGCGCTCTATCAGAGCGGTATTAGTGACTGTCTTTACAACAGACCCTGTCCATTTTTTGTCTTCTATGAAATGCAGCAGTAAGAGCGCCATTATCTGACCTGCGGAGATATATTCGCCCTTTGGCATAACAGCTGCGATCCTGTCAGCGTCACCGTCATTTACAATCGCAATGTCAAATTTCCCCTTTTTCATTTCTTCAAACACAGGCCCGAGGTTTTTAGGTATCGGTTCTGGGTTTACTCCTCCGAACAGCGGGTCACGCCCTATCCTCATCTCGGTAATCTGAACGCCAGTATCCTTTAAGACCTCTTTTATATATCCATCGCCAACGCCATGCATGCAGTCAACCAAGACTTTAAGTTTTGACTTTTTTAAAAGATCAAGGTCTATGTACGATTTCATAAATTTTATATAATCAGCTTTTAAATCAACCATCTCTACAGCGCCAGAGGCAATAGCATCTTTTAATGGCAATGTCTTTACCTTATTTTTCTCAAGAAGGGATTCTACAGATTTAGTGATAGTCTGGTCTGCAGAGCTTGCGTAATGCGCCTTTATCTTTATGCCATTATAGTCTGGTGGATTGTGACTGGCTGTTATCATGATACCGCCAGATAACTTTTTATTTTTAATCGCAAGGCTTACAAGGGGCGTGGGAACTGCCTTATCTGAAAGAAACACTTTGATGTCGTTTGCAGAAAGCACCTCCGTTACAAGCTCAGCATATTTTTCAGACAGAAATCTCCAGTCATATCCGACGACAAAAGAGACACCTTTGCCTTTAAAATGGCCTGCGATTGCCTGCGATACTTTTTGCACATTCTCAAAAGTAAAATCCTTTGATATTATTGCCCTCCAGCCATCGGTGCCGAACTTGATACTCATACTAATACCCTTTCTATAATTTTGTGTCATGCCCGCGTAAGCGGGGGCGGGAATGACAACAGGATTAACCTTTGAGTTTCTTTACTGCTTCTTTAGAATCTTTTGCGCTGAAAAAATATGACCCTGCTACGATGATATTTGCGCCTGCATCTATCACTGATTTAACATTTTTATCATTGATCCCGCCATCCACCTCGATATCGCCAGAGAATAGCTTTCTGGCTTCTTTTATCTTGGGTAATACTCTATCAATGAAACTCTGCCCTCCAAATCCAGGATGCACTGACATGAGCAAAATCATATCGACGCCGTCTAGAACACCCTTTATACAAAATGGCGAGTCAGGATTTAAAGACAGTCCTGCCTTTTTACCAAGTCTCTTTATTTGCGCAAGCACTTCTTTTGTGCGCGTTTCATCTATTTTGTCAGTTTTTCTCGATTTGCCCTTTTTGAGCACTGAGCTGTACGCCTCTGCATGCACAGTAATAATATCAGCGCCAGCATCTGCAAACTCTTTCACGAACCTATGCGGCGCCTCGATCATAAGGTGCACATCCAGCGGAAGCTGGGTGCATTTACGCACAGCCTTTACAATAAGCGGACCTATTGTGATATTAGGAACAAAACAACCATCCATGACATCAACGTGTATCATGTCAGCCCCTGAATCTTCGACCTTTTTGATTTCGTCAGCTAATTTTGCAAAATCAGCTGAAAGTATACTCGGCGCTACTAATACGGGTCTTTTCATGCCTCTCCTTGCCTCGTCTCACCGTGTCTCACCACCGCGTAGGTGTATTGATATACACCTACGCGGTGTAATAGTGGGTGTAATAGGGTCTAATTTACAAAACCAACTCTTTTTTTAACTCTTTGCTCTCTTTATCCTTCATAGGTCCGACAATAGCAAGATTCAGATTGGTTGTCTTAAATATTGACCTGGCTATGCGCTGCAGATCATCGCAGCTCACAGAATCAACCTTTTTTATTATACCTCTTTTGTCAGGCAGCTTGCCTGATGATATGACCCGTTCTCCAAGCCATAGCATGTGATCCATTGTATCTTCCAAGGCCAATAAAAGCTGGACCTTAAAATATTCCTTTGCCTTTTTAAGCTCGTTTAAAGGCACAGGCGTATCCTTGATCTTTTTTAGCTCTTTTAGTATCAGCGAAATGACCTCTCTTGCCTGTGAGTGTTTTGTGCCTGCATTGACTACAAAGCCGCCTGTCTCCATGTATCTCTTTACATCTGACCCTATCTCGTAAGCCAGGCCCTTTTTCTCTCTTATGTTTTCAAATAACCTCGACGACATATTTGCGCCAAGGATAATGTGCATAAGGGTCAGGCCGTATCGGTCTTTGTGCATCCTGCCAAATGCGTGCACGCCCATGGATATGCGGGTCTGCTCTGTATCTTTAAAGAAAATATTTGCCTGAGGCCGATCTTGCTCATGATCGAACATGGTAATGGGTACAGGCCCTCCTTTTAGGCTGGGGCTGAATATAGTATTGATCTTTTTCAGAATATCTGCCTCTTTTAATTTCCCGCATAATACAACGACTATGTTTTTTGGGGTGTAACTCATTTTTTTGTAATCCAAAAGGTCTTTTTGCGTGATACCGCTGACGGATTTTATATTCCCGGCAACAGACCTGCCCAGTGCATGGTTTGGCCACATGAGTTCGCTAAGTAAGTCCATTACATGGTGATTCGGGAGGTCCCGATACATCTTTATCTCTTCTATGATAACATTGCGTTCGCGTTCAAGATCTGCTTTGGCTATCTTTGCATGCAAGGCCATGTCACAAAGCACCTCCAGCGCAATATTTACGTGCCGGGCGCTTACCTTTGCCAGATAGCAAGTTATCTCCTCAGATGTAAAGCCATTCAGCGACCCCCCTCGGCCCTCAATCTCATCCTTTATCTCCTGGATGCTCCTCGTAGACGTGCCCTTAAAAACCATGTGCTCCAGGAAGTGAGAGATGCCCGAGATACATTCTTTTTCATTTCTCGAACCAGTTGCTATCCACGCCCCCACACTTGCTGACTCCATGTGCGGCATGTTCTTCAGTATTACACGAACACCACTATTCAATTCTATCTTTTTGTACATAGCTTTTTACCTCCCCCACCGCGGGGGTGACCCACCCCCGCGGTGGGGGAGGTTTATCTCGAGTCCAGGTATGCCTGGAGTATCAACTGGGCTGCTATTTTGTCAATGCTGGCTTTTCGCTTCCTGCGTGAGACATCTGCTTCCAGGAGCATGCGCTCGCCCTGCGCTGAAGTAAGTCTTTCATCAACCAGTTCCATATCAATAGCAATGTCTTTTTTTAAAGACTCCACAAATTCTTCAGTTGCCTCAGCCCTGGCGCCCTTTGTTCCATTCATATTGAGAGGCAATCCAATAACAATCTTTGAGATATCATATTGGCTGATCAAGGATTTGATGGCTTTGAGGCCGTCTTCTCTTTTAACGGTCTCGAGTCCCTGAGCTGTAATATTCAAAGGACCGCTTATTGCAACCCCTAATCGCTTTTCGCCAAAATCAATAGCTAATATCCTCGCCATACACCTCGTAACTTTACACATTGCAAGAGTGTAAAGTTAGGTTAGAATTTCCTCACTAATTCCTTTACTTCCTGTGCCCGGTTTTTATTGCAGACCAAAGTCCCTGACTTTGTCTGTATGATTATCAGGTCCTTGAGCCCTATCACCCCTATCTGATGTCCTCTTTCGCCTATTATAGTTGAATTTTTTACATCTATAAGCCTGGCATTAGAAAGAATAATATTGCTGCAGTTATCTCTGTCATAGATCTCTTCCACGCTTGACCATGAGCCTATGTCTACCCAGTCAAATCCTGCTTTTACACAGAATATCTTGTGCATCTTATTTTTTGAAGTCGGCTCTATCACACCATAATCAATAGAAAGGGGCTTAAGCCTTGAGTATTCACTGGAGAGCTTTATTGAATAACCCTTCTTGCCTTCCAGCCTTACAACATCCTTGAGGCCGTAGTATAGATTTGGCAAATGCCTTTTTAAGGCAGTTAATATAGAGTCGATGCTCCATACAAAAATGCCGCTGTTCCACAAATAGCTTTTTTGTTTATAGAAATCCTCGGCCTTTCTCTTCTTCGGCTTCTCAGTGAATCTCTTTACTGCATGATAACCTGACAGTTCTCTTCCTAATTCAATATACCCATAGCCTGTTGAGGCGTATTTTGGCTTCACTCCGATAGTAACAAGGCAGGGTTGCGAGTTAGCTATTTTCTTAGCAAAAGACAGGTTTTTAAAAAATACTGCTGAATCTTTTATTATATGGTCAGCTGGCAATACAGCCATTGTGACATTGCCAAATCTTCTCTCTAGCGTAAGCGCTGCAAGGCATATTGCAGCTGCAGTATCCCTGCCCTCAGGTTCCAGTATTACATTTTTTCTCTCCAGGCTGGAAATATAAGGCCGTAGAGCAGGGTATTGTTTTTTTGTTGTAACAAGCAGTATGTTTTTTGCAGGCAGATGCTTTTTAAATCTTTTTATTGTCTCATGGATCATTACATTTCTTGTGCCAAATGCAAGCACATGCTTGGCCTTGCCCCTTGTGCTCTTTGGCCATAGCCGCTCGCCTTTGCCTCCAGCCATTATCACAGCATACATGTAAGCCTCCTGACAAATTTTCCAACATTCTCTACTAATCTTTGTTTGCCAATATTTTTTTCTATCATCTTAATAATCGCGCTCCCTACAATAACACCATCCGTCAATCTTGAAACTGCCTTTACCTGCTGCGGGGTGGAAATACCAAAGCCTACACATACAGGCTTTTTCGTTAATCTCTTTATCAGCCTTAAGCTGCTGGATAGTTCTTTTGGAAGCTCTTTCCTGACGCCGGTTGTGCCAGTTAAAGAAACATAGTATATAAAACCTGTTGAGGTATTTGCTATCATCTTTATTCTCTGCCTGGAGCTCGTGGGCGCCAAGAGATGTATTAGTGAAAATCCCTTTTTCTTTGCAATGCGGCGCAGTTCTCCTGATTCTTCAGGCGGCAGATCTGGCACAATCACGCCATCCACGCCTGAGGACTTTGCCTTCTCTGCAAACCTCTCAAGGCCATAATGGTATAAAAGATTATAGTAGGTTAAAAATGCAATGGGAATTTGAGTCTTTTGTCTGATTTCTTTGACAAGCCTGCAAACCACATCTAAGTTTACTTTTTTCTTCAATGCCCTCTCAGAAGACCTTTGTATGGCCGGGCCATCAGCAAGCGGGTCAGAAAACGCAACACCTAATTCAATGATATCAGCGCCCTGCCTTTCCAGCTCAAATACAAGCTTCTTGGTAATAGCAATAGACGGATCGCCTGCCATTATAAAAGCCACAAATGCCTTCTTGCGGCGCTTCTTTAATTCTTTGAATTTCTTGTCGATGCGATTCATATCGTTAGACCACCCCCACCGCGGGGGTGGGTCACCCCCGCGGTGGGGGTGGTGGGGGTGGTTGTTAAAGTCTATGTTGTTTAATAATATCTATGTCCTTATCCCCTCTACCCGAGAGGCAGATTGCGATGATCTTGTTTTTGCCTGCCTTCGGCGACAGCTTCTTCACAGCATAATATATTGCATGACTTGGTTCGAGCGCAGGGATAATACCTTCTTCCTCACACAGGATCTTAAATCCTTCTAAGGCCTCTTTGTCATTTACAGAAACATATTTAGCGCGGCCAATGTCTTTATAATACGAGTGTTCCGGGCCTACGCCAGGATAGTCTAAGCCTGCAGATATAGAATGCGCTACCTTTATCTGGCCGTCTTTGTCCTGAAGCAGATAACTCTTGCTTCCATGGAGGACTCCTGGTTTTCCCTTGCATAATGCTGCGCCATGCTTGCCACTTGATAAACCTAATCCACCTGCCTCGACTCCTATGAATTTGACCTTTGTCTTGAATAAGGCGTGGAAAAATCCTATTGAGTTGCTCCCGCCACCTACACAGGCAACCATGTAATCGGGCAACCTTTCCTCATATTTAAGGATCTGCCTTTTAGTCTCCTTTCCAATAATAGCTTGAAAATCTCTTACCATTACAGGATATGGATGAGGGCCTACGACTGAACCTAGCACGTAATGCGTGGTGCGAACATTTGTCACCCAGTCTCTTATTGCCTCGTTAGTAGCATCCTTAAGTGTCTTACTGCCTGAATAAACAGGTATTACCTTTGCGCCCAATAGCTTCATCTTAAATACATTGAGCGCCTGGCGCTCAATGTCCTCCACGCCCATATATACATCACATGGCAGGCCAAATACAGCTGCTGCAGTGGCCGTAGCGACCCCATGCTGACCAGCGCCAGTCTCTGCAATTACGCGAGATTTACCCATCCTCACAGCCAAAAGTACCTGACCAAGCGTGTTATTAATCTTATGAGCGCCTGTATGCAGCAAATCCTCTCTCTTAAGATAAATTTTTACGCCTGTTTTCTTTGAAAGATTCCTGGCAAAATAAAGCGGGGTAGGCCTGCCTGCATAGGCCTTTAGTAAGTCATTAAGCTCCTGCCTGAATTTAGCATCCTTGAGCGCCTTCTTATACTCCCTCTCCAGCTCCTCAAGCGCCACCATGAGCGTCTCAGGCACAAACTTACCCCCAAACCCCATAAATCTACCTTTTTTATCAGGCAACATATATATCTCCAATTACATTTTATTTCTAGATTTTATATATTTCGCAATGCATTTAGCATAAAAATCAAAATCTTGTAAGTCGTTCTGGAGATGATTATACACTTTATTAAGGTCCACATCTGCATACTCATGAACTAAAATGTTACGAAAACCTGCTACAGGAGCAAAACGCTTAGCAAAATCATCTGGGATTATTTTGTTTTCACCCAGGATATTGATAACTTCCCGTGCCTCCTCAGGCTTGCGCAATCTAAGTTCGCTAATAAGTAACTCTCCAATGTCAAAAGCACATTCAATGGCTAACTGCAAATAGTGCAATACTGCGCCCTGGAGAGTATGATCCTTCTTTAACTCCTTGAGTGTATGAGCTTGGTAATCTTTTAAATATGAAACATATTCCTGGAGTTTTTCTAATTTAGGATTAAAATTTACATAGTTAATCATAATATACCCTCCGTGGCTATTCGATCTATAGTTGCCTTTGCATGGCGCTTGTAATAATACTCTTGATCAAAATATAAACTCATAATCCTTGCCTCAAACTGGATGCGTCCCATCTCATCGTTTGAATATAAAATTACCCCATCCTTAATAACATTGAAACATAAAAAAAGAGGGCTTTCGTTCAAAATAACCAGGTCCACTTTCGTATTCTTTAAAATGCCAATAATATCCGCAATAACACCTGCCTTGTATTTATAAGAAGCGTCTCCTGGCAATTTTTCTGCATCTACTAAAATAGCTATATCTATATCGCTCAATTTATGTTCCGCACCCTTTGCTGCTGAGCCAAAAATATAGCCCACTTTTATTTCAGGTTTAGCAGAAAAGTATCTGGAAATCTTATCTTTTATCTCCTTAAATTTGCCTCTTTTATCGGGTGGCATATATATCTCCAATATAGAATATAGAGTATAATAGAGTATATAGGAAAAACTTGGGGGTGTCAATAGTGGGAGTGAAAAATAACTTTACGCTTTTGGGTGTGCCACGAAAGTGTAAAGTTAAAGAGAGGGTTTGTGCGGATGAAAGTGCTATTTTACTTTATTCTTAATAAATTTAGATATACGTTTTAAAATAGACAATGCTTCTTCAGCATCCTTTTCTTGTGGGAGATTTGCAGGGAGTGATCCAGGAATAGCATCAGGATATCTGGTAGGAATATAATAGTCATCTAATATCGAACAATCACTTTGTAAAGCTTGGAAATCTTTATCTTTTTCTATACATATTTTTAATAGTTCCACAAGGAAATGGGTCTTAGGTACATTAATTCCTTTTGCCTTCAAAAACCCTTTCAACATTTTTTCTACAGCTTGCTGAGAATGAAAACAGGTTTGATTAAAAATCTTTTCTTTAAAAGCTGCCTCTGCCATTTTAATATCTTCTCCGGCAAAAGAAAACCAATTATTTTGCTCTTTCATAAAGAACCTTTCCCTTTTTCAAAATTTCATCTATAAAAAAATAATGGTTTCTATCTATCATATCCTGTGCCTCCTTTGGAGTATATACTATAAAATTTACTCCTACAGAAGGCCTTGTCAACGAAGAAACTGCGTGAAGTCTATCTATAAAATGCTCTTTGGTATCTTTTATAATAACAAGATCTATATCGCTCCATTCGTGTAGTTTGCCATTTGCAAAAGAACCAAAGAGAATAATCTTCTCGGCCTGATATTTTTCCTTCAGCACCCTAACTATACGAGAAAGCTCAGATTCCAATAATTCCTGGCGTTCTTTTATCTCCAAATTCATTCCCATAATAACCCCTCGTTATCTAAATTATACTCGAAGACTGGATAAATTACAAGGAAATCATAACTTCTGATTGCAAGAAGTGTAAAGTTACATGGGGGATACTAATGTAAGGTTCTCTATTTTAGGCCCCCTTGTCAAATAATTTCGATTGCAGGGGTAAGTTATGAGAGAAGATAAGTTGACACTTCTGTTATTGTCAGAAGTGTCAACTTATCTTGGGATAAAAAACCCCGCACTTCTTGTTTGGCAAGAGAGGGCGGGGTAAAATAAGCGTCGGCGCGAAACTCTGTTAGATGTTTTCTCCTATTGCGTCGTAAGCGCGTCTTGCGTCTGCAAGGAGTTCTTGTGTTACAGGAACGCCAACAGCCAAATTGTAAATATCTTCGCTGCGCATAAGTTTTGTCATAATCTCAGGTCTTAAGTTCGTCTTCAGCATACCAGGATCTCTGCCCATTATTGCAACAGCTAAATTAGCAAAAGGTCTTTCCCAGTTTAACATTTCCCTTCCTCCAAGCGTTGCAAATTGAATGAGCTGCATTTTAATTATGCCTAACCGAGCCTGCTCCAATACGATAGGATCTGTTATCCCATATTCACTAAGGCTTGTCTCAAATCCTAAAGCAATGACAGTTTTATTCATTAGATAAGAGAGAGAAACTTGTGAAACCGTTCGAACATTGCTTGACAGGAAGCCAGTTTTCTGAAGTCGTGATATTTGCGATGCTTCGTCTTCATTGCGTGTAACGATACTAATTGGTAAATCTATACACGCTTCTCTAAATCCAGCAAGATTCTCTATTACATCTCTCGCAGGAATTAATATTAGCATCCTGTTGACATCAACCAGGCCAACGTCATTAGAGACTACATTATTATAAAAATCTACGTCGGCCATAGAAGTCATAACCCCTAAGTTATCAACCTGCTGCCTCAGATCAGATAACACTTCTACTCTTAAATTTGCCATGGCTTCTGTTGGAATAACGCCAGCAAGCGATGCCATGTCATGCGCTCGTGCAACTCGCTGTGCGGTTTGGGTTCTGGCTAAATTTATTGCTTTCTCAGCCATTGCAATGCGTTGTTTGCTATCTTGGACCTCTTGACTATTATCAGCAAGTACTGCTACATCGTTTTCGGTGAATTCTTTAAACTGTTGCCCAGCCTCACCCAAGACTTCTTCGACGAAACTAAGCAGTCTTATTGCTATCACGTTGATTTGCATTGGTACATGACCCCCATCATGAACCTCTGCGATAAGATGCCTTAGCGCATAGCCTGGATCGTCATCAAATGTCTTTGTATGACCCCAATGAGCATCGTAAACCTCTCTAATCGCTCTCTGCCACTCTTTTTTCCCATATTGATCAGGTTTAATTCTTTCTAAATGATCCAAAAGCATCTGTGTTGTCAAAGTACCTGCTGCGTCAGCCTCCATAAGAGTCAATTCAGCTGCTTCATGTCTTAATCCTTCTTCGTCTGAGGTTTCAACGCCGAGTTCGCGAAGATATGCAAGTACTGCAGGATTTTTTACCACTTTACCGTCAACGACTTTATAAGCAGGGCCGATGCTTATCAAGGCATCAATAATTGTTTCCTGAGTTGTTTCGCCAGCTGAAAACTGCCGGGCCACATCTATGAATTTAGCCATAGGCTCAAGATGGGCTGCTTCTTCTGCTTTCTCAGGCTCAAGCTCTTGCCAATCTATATACCCCTCTACAACAGTAGTAACTCCTTTCTGATAAGCCATCTCTACTGCAGGAGCCCTGCCTGTACCCTGCTGCCAGTAGTTATCTGCAGATAACTGCTCGATCATCTTCTCACCAACGCGGTCTTGTACTGCCCTTATTGCAGGATTCGCTGCAAAAAGGTCAAAAAAGCCTGTTAGTCGCCCATTGTGAACATTAAAGCCAATAGCAGTTACTAAAGGCGGGCCATCATATATACCAATCCTTGACTCCACTAAAGATGTTGGCAATAAAAATCCTTCCTGAGAACCTGCCATCCAGCCTATCGCAGGGTATAATCTGGCAAAAGGCGCTGTAAAAGCACCTTCAGCCGGAAAATTACTCTGTGCCCTTACAACCATCATGGGATCATCTTTACCTGTATACGCCCCAGCTATATTATGCAAACGGGTAGCAGTAACAGCTGCTGCATCTTCTCCATATTGAGTCAATGTAGTAAATGAATATCTAGTCTGTTCGCCAGATAACTGCCGCATAGCTTGAGCAAACTCCATTCCTTTCATTTGCGACGGATCTAATACTGCAACTCGGCCAATTCCACCATTATGCTCAAAATCTATGACACCAAATTGCACTGCGTTTGCATGCGAAGGCTTTAGCGCTGCGAATTGTGAGTTAGCAGCTGTGTATGTCCAACGTATAGCTTCATTATATACCCCTGGACCGCATTTGTCCGCTGCAAAGACAATAATAGGTTCTGAACCTCTTTCAACTATCTCAAGCTCTGCTACACCTGGTCCAGCGCCTTTTATATTTCCAGAAAATGAATCAGCCAAAAGATCTTGGCCCGCACCATACAAACCAAGGTCTTTTGCAACCACAGTTGCATTCAAAAAACTATCCCATGCAAGCTTATGCATAATTTCACTATCTTTACCATTTATGTGAGTTGCTGTTATGTTTATATCATCGCCGCATCTTGAAATAAAGAAGTCAAGGATCAACCCTTCTTCTGCTGCCTTTGCCCATACATCAGCCGCGGCTTCTAACATTGCTTCATGCACTGTGCCATGGCCACCAGGCGATCCTACGTCAGCCTTTGAACAAAAGATGTTTATACGCATGGATCCTTTTGGCACGTCTGGATGCACCTTGCTGGAACCTTTAATAGCAAAAACCTCTCTAGTGCCTAAATCGCCCTCTGTCGTGTATTTTTCAATACTAACTCCACCTGTGTCTGCTGTAATTGCACCTCGTCTTTCACCTATTTCAGCTTTGACTACCCTTACGGCATACATCTCACTGATTTTAGCATTTGCTTCAGTTAAATTAGGTAAGTCTTCGTCTTTGTGCCCAGATACAAAATCACCTAATTCATGCGCAATAAGCTCTCTAAAAGCATTTATACCTAACTGCCCTAATTTTCTATAACCATTTAATCTTGCTAAAGTGAGATAGATAGATCTTGGCCCGTTTTGAATAGCCTCGCTGCCCTCATAAGCAAATCTACCGGCATGAGCTACTATTGCCCTGTGTTCTTCCGAAGTTATACTTCCAATATTATATAAGTAAGGATCCAAAGCCTGGTTGCCAAAAATAAAGGTTACAAAACGAGTATTGCTTAAAAGAATCTCTTTACATAAAGGAATTGCGCTATCTCCTCCTTTTGTCCATGTTTCATTAATCGCATCATATAAGCCTTGACCTCCTTGTGTCGGAGTTAAAGCAAGTATTTTCTCAACTGTTTCACGAATAAAAGTATCAGTTAGTGTTTGCTCCACAAAGTTTCGATTTAGGACCAGTTGATTTAAGACTTCCTCGATAGATATTCCCTGATGAGGGTTCAATCTAACATATCTTTCAGCTGCATCAGTTAAATCTTCTTGTTGATGACCAAATACATTAACTGCCCGGCCTTGGTTAAAAGCAACCTGCGCGCTAACTCTGAATATCTTATCATGTGCAAAGGTTTCACCTTGGGGACTGAAAAACCCTTCTGCGTAGTTCCTTACTTCTGACTCAGCTCCTCTTCTCTGCCTGAGATCATCTACAAACCTTGTCGCATAACTTACTTGTGACATGGTAAATACACCTACTAACAATGCAACACTTAATATAAATAAAACTTTTCCTAGCTTCATTTCCCCCTCCTTTTTTACTCAGGAAGCCACTTTCTCCTGAGGGTTGAACGATAGAACGTTTCGTCTGTTTCCTGTGTTATCTTTGGGCTTATTACTATATATGAATAACCGGCCTCGGTTATTAATTGAGTTAATCTTGGAGTATGAAAGCCTCCTGCAATCAATGCAGCGAGATTTACATTGTCTTTATTTATGCGCTCCTCTGTCTTTCTTAAAAAGACCCTGTTTCGTTCATCAGCTATCTCGTAGAAATATTCTATCTTTTGCAGATTATCTTCTATGATATGATAATTATTTGGGATCTTTAGAGAAAGATTGAATTGGTTTGATTTTTCCCTTAAAAAATTTACCCAGAATTCAGGGTCAAAATCCTTTTTATTTTTCACAAAATAATTGTATTCCTCTGGCACTACCTTTACGTTAAGAAGATTTTTCATTATTGATAAGGCCTTTGATACCTCAATAAGGGTCTTTTGGTCAGAATCTGTAGCCAGCGCCTCTTTTAAGGTATCCTCTAATAAGGGTTCTTCCTTAAAGAGCCCATTTACATCCACGTTTTTAGAAGCTTCTACGTACTCCTTATAAAGATTTATTTCTCCTTTAGGGATATTGCCTTGTTTTATCTTTTCCAGATCGATTCTTTTCTCGAGTTCGTTTGCTTTAAGAATGTTCTTAAAATTCGTGAACCTGTCCAATGAAACGCCATTTGCCTCTGCTGTATTATCAAGGCGCTTGTAATAGGTAAGTAAATCCTCGTCTTCGGCCTCGTATGCCTTTTTTGCCTTGTCAATGGCCAGCAATTCCTTGTTATAAATACGCTTTTTCAGGATGTCTGATACTGTAATCAGCTTAGCAATGTATTCTGCGGCAATATCCTTAAACTTATCTATTTCCCATAAAGCATCCACGTTCGCATCATAGACAGCCCTATCCTCAATACCCTGAAAAGACATAGGGTAGTCAGAGGCAATATTAAGGTAATCCTCTCCTCCCAGAATGCCCTCTTTTAGGAGTTTCCCTGCCTTTTCTTTTCTTTCTTCTAAAGTAGCCCTGTTTCTTAAATATGTAAAATCCGCATCTGTAGAGCCGCCTTCTACCAGGATAAGGTTCAACTCGTAATCATTTATCAACGACTCAAGGATATTCGCAAGATTCATCTGGCCCTCGTAATTTGCGTGTGCATCCTGGATGTGGATGATCAGTTTGCCATTAGAGCC
>JAHILY010000068.1 GCA_018896815.1 Candidatus Omnitrophota bacterium
CCGTTCCAAATTCTAACCAAAAGAATTTGGAACGGGGCACGCCCCGCTTTTCACTTTTCGCTTATTAGTCCGCCTTCGTCCGCCTACGGCAAGACTTCGGCGAGATTAAATTCGGACATGTAACTTACAAAAATCAAAGATTTTTGTAAGTTACGTCCTTATTTAATACATCCCTCCCATTCCTCCTGGCATTCCGCCGCCTGGGGGCATGCCTGATCCTGATTTTTCTGGCTCAGGCATATCTGAGATCAAACACTCTGTCATCAGGAGCAATCCTGCTACGCTGGCTGCATTTTCAAGCGCGCTCCTTGATACCTTTGTAGGGTCTATAATGCCAGCTGCTATCATGTCCACATACTCGCCTTTTTCAGCATCAAATCCTACATTTTGTTTTTCACTTTTGACTTTATGCACCACAACAGAATCCTCTAATCCAGCATTTCTTACTATTTGTCGGATCGGCTCTTCTAATGCGCGTTTTACAATAGCTGCGCCGATCTTTTCTTCGCCCTCTAACTTTGCCTCATCCAACTTAGCTATGGTGCGCAAGAAAGCTACTCCGCCGCCAGGCACTATGCCTTCTTCTACAGCAGCCCTTGTAGCATGCAGCGCATCTTCTACGCGCGCCTTTTTCTCTTTCATCTCAGTCTCTGTTGCTGCGCCTACATTGATCACTGCTATTCCGCCTGAAAGCTTTGCAAGCCGCTCCTGCAGCTTTTCTTTGTCATAATCTGAATCTGTTTCCTCTATCTGTCTCTTTATCTGCGCAATCCTTCCATTGATGTCATTGGCCTTGCCAGCGCCTTCCACAATAGTAGTCTCTTCTTTCCCGACAGTTACCCTCTTTGTGCGGCCTAAATCATCAAGGGTTATATTTTCCAGCTTTATACCAAGGTCTTCTGTTATTGCCTTGCCGCCTGTGAGCGCTGCTATGTCTTCCAGCATTGACTTTCGCCTGTCACCATAACCAGGCGCCTTTACTGCGCAGCAATTAAGCGTCCCTCTCAGCTTATTCACAACTAATGTTGCAAGGGCCTCGCCTTCTACGTCTTCTGCGATTATAAGAAGGGGCCTGCCTGCCCTGGCAATCTTCTCAAGTAACGGCAGCATATCCTTCATCACAGAGATCTTCTTCTCATGTATCAAAATAAAAGGATCCTCTATTACTGCCTCCATCCTCTCTGCATCAGTCGCAAAATACGGAGAAAGATATCCCTGGTCAAACTGCATGCCTTCTACTACATCCAGGCTTGTCGTCATTGACTTTGCCTCTTCAACTGTAATAACACCATCTTTGCCGACCTTTTCCATTGCCTCTGCTATTAGGTCTCCTATGGTCGAGTCATTGTTTGCTGCAATAGAAGCGACCTGCGCAATCTCTTTTTTGTCCTTTATTGGCTTTGACATTTTTTTCAAATTTTCAACCACAACCTTTACTGCCTTGTCAATTCCGCGCTTCAATGCAGTGGGGTTTGCGCCAGCTGTTACATTTTTCAGGCCTTCCTTATATATTGCCTGGGCAAGCACAGTGGCTGTTGTTGTGCCATCTCCTGCTATATCACTTGTCTTTTCAGCTACCTCTTTTACAAGCTGGGCGCCCATGTTTTCATAAGGGTCTTTTAGCTCGATTTCCTTTGCTACAGTTATCCCGTCTTTTGTAATCGTAGGCGATCCAAACTTTTTATCCAATACTACGTTTCGTCCCTTTGGACCAAGGGTCGCCCTTACTGCCTCTGCAAGCTTATCAATGCCTCTTGCAATAGCGGCTCTGGCGTCTTCCCTAAATATTAATTGCTTTGCCATGTCTACTTCCTCCTTTAATGAGCACTTCAGTTACGTCATCCGCAGGATGACATAACTGAATCTTCTCTGGTTAGCTTCTGTGATGGTGCGAATTAACCCCGAGAGCAAAACATTTCGTAGCTATCGGGATAGTTCGGGCAAATGAGTTATGTCGGCCTACGGCCTCCATAACTCATACCCTCACTTACTTTATTATAGCTAGTATGTCCTCTTCCTTTAAAATCAGGTATTCATCTTCATTATAACTAATCTCGTTGCCTGCGTATTTGCCAAACAATACCTTGTCACCCTTTTTTACCTCCAAAGGCTCTACCTTGCCGCTCTCTAATACCCTGCCTTTTCCCACTGCGACTACCTCGCCCTTCTGGGGCTTTTCCTTGGCAGTATCAGGTAAAACTATACCGCCCTTTGTCTTTTCCTCTGCCTCCAGGCGCTTTACCAACACCCTGTCGCCTAATGGTTGAATCGCCATACCTACACCTCCCTTAATGAGCACTTTATCCACCTAAGGCGGATAAATATTCTCTGGTTAGCTTCTATGATAGTTCGGCCTTATAAGTTATGTCGCCTCTTGTTTTGTAGAGGGCTCCATAACTTATGGCCTCACTTATCAGCACTCCTGGCTGAGGAGTGCTATTGGTGAGTTATTATAATATCCATAAGCAAGGGGTTTGTCAAGGAAAATCTGCTCTTCGAGCAGATTTTCCGCAGACCTCGTCCGCCTTTAGCGAGACTTTGCCGCTTTTGGCGGGTCAAGCACTTTTTTAGAGAACACTTTTTTAGAGATTGCTCTCGAAGAAAATAATTATATTAAAGGTAATCTGGTATTGGCTCATACCCTTGGGAAAGGACGGAAATGGGCTGGCATCTCTAAGGCTGTTTATAGCAATCTCTCTGAGCATGGTATTTTTTTCTGATTTACTGTCAACTACCTTGACCTGCAGAAGCTCACCGCTTGAGGCCACAACAAAGGATAAAAATACCTCACCCTCTCCTATGCGCATAGTCCTGGGATAGTTCTTGTCAGCATGGTGTTTTATCTTTTCTCTCACTGCCTTATAATAACTAATATACGCGGCCTTCCTGGCAGAATCCTTTTCTTCTTCAATTACCTTCTCAAACCTCTTTTCCTTGATTGGCTCGGTGGCAGTTGTCTGGCTAATCTTTTTCCTGATATTTTTTGGTTTTTCTGCCACAGGCTTAGGAGGCGCGAGTATCTCTTCTTTTTTTATCTCTGGCAGCTTACTCACAACAGCCTCAGGCTTTTTTTCAACCAGCTTCTTCTCTTCGACTGTCTTCTTGATTTTATAGTAGGTTATAGTGAGCTTGTCTAAAGATTTCTTGCTCGGCGCAAGAGGAATATTCGGCACACCCAGGAAAAACGCAGAATGCGCCAGAATAGACACCACTATTGCAAGCTGGAATGTTTTATTCTCAGACATGTGTCTATGATACCAATTGTGCTGTGTTTTGTCAAACCTGTATATAAACTATACGTAACTGAGTTAACAGGGGGAGTGTCATTCCCGCGAAAGCGGGAATCTAAAAACTCATCGACTGTATCTTATAGACACCGTCACCGCGAAAGCGGGAATCCAAAAATGACTCTCGTCGTGGATTCCCGATAAAAGATTTCGGGAATGACACTGTGGCGGTTAATTTGGACATAAGTGACTTAAAGTAATACTTTAAGTGTAACGTTATCCGCCTAAAATTTATAACTAATGCCTACTTCAAAATTCCGTTCAGGTGCAGGGTAATAGTCTTTCTTGTTTGAGCTGGAACTTTTTGCAGCGTATGTAAAATATTTTTCGCCGAATATATTGTTAACACATGCATAGACATTTAGGGAATCATTGTTGTAAGAAAGCTTGCTGTCCATGGTAAAACAATCCTTCATCTTTGGTGTTTCATTCCTCGTATCATTAATAGCATAGCGCTCGCCAATGTATCTGCCTGTTAAGGAGAGATTATAATTCTTGTGAAGTTCGGCGCTTAAACCAGCCACAGCCTGATGTCGGGGAGTCATTGGTATATCATTGCTCCCGTAATCACCGCCCTTGAATTGCGCCTGCTGGCAGGTGTAGTTTGCATGCAAAACAGTCTTATCTATATAAGATAGGTCTATAAACCTCGATAAGTCCAGATCTATCCCCATCTCAACGCCTTTTCTCCTTGTCTTGTCATAGTTTTCATTTTGACCTGGCGAAGGATATGGATTCACATATATCTCATCTTTTATATCTATCCAGTACGGCGTAATTGCTATCAGCGCAAGATCATCAAAATTATGTCTGATGCCGACTTCATATTGGATACCTGTCTGCTGTCTGAGGTTTGTATTTAATCCTGACCACGTGCTATACCACTCATCAGTTGCCAGAAACCTAAAACTCTCCTGCATGCTTAAATGCATACTTGAATCATCATCGTATTCATATTTAAGGCCGCTCATGAATACGGATTCGGTCGGCTCTTTTGTCTCGCGCCGTACAGTAGACTGGCGCTGGTCAAATATATACTCTGCCTTTTGATACCTGACTCCGCTATTTATTAAAAGATTTCTTAATATCTCGTATTCCGAATAAGCGTAAAAACCTAACTCTTCCTTAAATATAGTAAGGTCATCTGAATTCCATTCACTGCCCTTAATTATATTTTCAATATCATAATAGTCCATACCAATAACAAAATTTAGCTCATCATCGCCAATACTGCCATCGTATGTATATTTTACAGTAGCGCCTTTAGTATCTATCATGTATTTCTGCGCAGATGGAAAACCTCCATAATTAAGCCATGAATAAGAGTCCCTGTTTCTGTAAAAGACGTCTACGTTAAAATGCGCTGAATCCGTGACATCAAACCATGGCCTTAAATCCAGTGACAGATTAACATATCTATCTTTTGTGGAAGCGAAATCACTCTCATCTGGCGACCCGCGTCTGCCATACTGTGTTAACTCACCCTGATCATCAAGGCCTCCTGGCAATCCGTAGTCATCCTCATGCCATCCTCCTGTGAGGTCAAATGATAGATCTTCTGAAAACTCATAACCCAACTTTGCATTACAATCCTTTGTATGCACATCACTATTTGACCTATAGCCATCACCATCGTAATGCTTCAAATACAAATAATGAGAAAATTTTCCTGTCTCTCCTGAAACCTCTACATCCTCTTGATAGCTATCATAGCTCGCGCACATTGCACCTGCTTTGCCAGATATTGCCCCATCGCCTTTCTTTGTTATGATGTTAACCACGCCACCTACTGCATTATCTCCATATAAAACCGAACCTGCGCCCCTTATGACCTCTATCCTTTTCACGATCCCCAGGGGTAGCTGCAACCAATCCGGACCTGATATGTCTGCAGGATTGACCTTGCGGCCATCTACCAGGAGAAGCACGTTTCTTCCAGCTGTATCTCCAAAACCCCTGATATCTACTGTTGCAGTCTTGGCGCTGCTATTGTCGTAATAATGGATCCCTGCTTTTTCCTTTAATATATCTGCCACACTCTGAGCATTGGAAGATTCGATAATTTTCGAGTCAATCACAGTAATGTTTGACCCTGTTTTATAACCCTCCTGGGCTATTCTTGTTGGCGTGACTACGATCCTTTCCAGCTCTACGTTTTCTGCATAAACAGGCCCTGCTAATATAGTTAATACCGATGCCAAAAAAATCGCCTTCATGACATTCCCTCCTTAAATAAAAAAACCCCGACTTTTTAGTCGGGGTTGCACCCTGGTTTCTTCACCCTCTATCACTGCCCTTCGCAGGACCGCAGATTACGCAGAACTCGTATAAGTAAATATGCTTGCAGATTACGCAGATTAAAAAAATAAGCCTAAGATTAAACTATCTAATCTGTGTAATCTGTACACATAATACTCAAACGAATGATCTGTGTAATCTGTGGTAATATATGCCACAAGGTTTTCTGACTTAGGGCCTACTCTTTGCGCCTTCTCATCCCAAATATTAGGAACAATGGCTTATTGCAAATTTCGCTCCCATTACAGCAGCGGGGCTGCGCTGGCTTTGCACCAGCTTCCCTTAGATAGCATAACGAGATATTCGATTGTATGTTTTTTATACTACGCTAACAAACCTTTGTCAATAAAAATATTAATAAAAATATTAATTGTCACTATAAGAACCAACGCCTTATTGCAACTTCCTATATTTCATTACTTCTCTGATCAAATCAAGATCAGATAGGTCGATGGGCCGGGCTGAGGCCTTTTTCATGGCTGCAATATCATAAAGGGAAGTGACCCTGATAGAGATCTTCTTATCTTTCTTCTGCTCTGAATTTTTATAAAGTCCCTTGAACTCATTTTCGCTGGCAAAAAAGACATCCAGGACATCCTGTCCTTTGTGCGAGAAACAGATCCACTGGCCTGCAAAGAGTTTTGGTGAATGACAGACCTTGAGTATAGCCCTTTGCTCACTCTGCAATCCTAAGTTATCGGCGATTTTAAAAAGTTTATTTAGACTCTCCTCTTTGGCAGGGACATAGATATCAAGGTCTAAAGTACTGCGGGGCAAACCATGGACAATCAAGGCTGCAGCCCCGACCAGGACATAGTCGAGTCTCGCCTTATTCAGCTCTTTGATTATTTTATGCCAAATCTGGATCCCTGAAATATTTTTTGCCATGACGTCGGATATCTCTATTGATCCGCTTTGCCTTAGAGTCTATAAATCGGCTGAGAAATTGATGCTGTGAGAAAATCCAGGTAAACCGCTCCGATAGAGTCAATTTTGAGAAAGATTTAATATGATGATGGCGCAGTTGATCGCTTTGCATAAGATAAGATTATCACATTTCCCGAGAAACCACAACCATATTATTTCTTCACCAGGAAGATGTGGGGGCGGGATGTGAGCGGATTTTCTTTGACAATCACGCAGGTCTTGTAGGCCTCTTCAATGGTCTCATAATCAAGGACCTGGCTAGGCACGCCTTGTTTCTTTATTCTTCCTTCGCTCAATAAGATCAGCTTATCGCAATACTCTGATGCCAGGTTTAAGTCGTGCAGTATTGTCACAATAGTAAGCCCTGTCTCAGCATTAAGTTTTTTTAGTAGAGAAAAAATCTCGACCTGATGCGCTATATCAAGATGAGTCGTAGGTTCATCCAGGAATAGAATCTTTGGTTTTTGCGCAAGGGCCTTTGCAATAATCACTCGCTGTCTTTCGCCGCCGCTTAACTCATCCACATATCTATCTTCCAGATCCATAGCATCTACGCTTTTCAAGGACTCATACGCAATCCTGATATCTTCTTTTGATTCAAGCCCTAATCTATTCTCGATATAGGGAATCCTCCCCATGAGCACCATATCCATGACCTTGAATGGAAATGTAGTTATTGTATCCTGCGGCACTACTGCAACTGACCTTGACAGTTCTTTCAGAGAAATCTTGTCTAATCTCTTCCTCTCTAAATAGATCTCACCTTTAGATGGCTTGATGATTTTTGTTGCAGTGCGGAGGAGCGTGGATTTACCTGAACCATTAGGCCCTATTATTCCAATAAAATCCTTAGGGTCGATACTGAATTTAACATCCTTCAGGACTTCTTTATGGCCGTATCCGCTTGTAACATCCAAAAAATGTAGCATAAATTAATCAGAGATCCTTCGGCCTTACGGCCTCAGGATGACCCCTCGGTAATCGTGAAGAACACCCCGAGGGGTCACTTAAAATATACCTTCCTTGATTTGCGTAATATATAGACAAAAAATGGCACGCCTATAAAGGCAGTCACTACTCCTATGGGAAGCTCGCTGGGCCCAGTGAGAATAAGCCTGGAACCTATGTCGCATAATAAAAGAAACAGCCCGCCCATTAGAAAAGAGCCCACTACAAGGCCCCTATGATCAGGACCAAGCAACCTGCGGACAATATGTGGTATCATAAGTCCGACAAAGCCTATAATGCCACAGGTTGAGACGATTACACTTGTAACAAGGGCAGCTGCCAGTAAAAGTATCTTCTTTACGCGCTCTATGTTTACTCCCAGATGCATTGCCTCTTCTTCACCCAGAGACATTGCATTCATGTCTTTTGAGAAAAAAACGGTCACTAAAAATCCGAATACGACTGTGCCGGCCACGATTACAACGGGCATACCTTTATATACCTGCAGGTTTCCCAGGAGCCACCATATTACAGAATGCGCCTTTGCGCTTGATGCATTTGAAATAAAAAACATCAGGAGGCTTGAGAAAAATGCATTTACAAGTATGCCTGATATGATCATATTCTCAGGAGAGATCCTTGAGTCCAGCTTTGCCAATCTGCATACAAGGACTATTGTGAGAATGCCTCCTATAAATGCCAGTACGCCTGGCGATACGAAACTCGAGAAAAACAAAAGTCCGATCACAGCGCCAAAGCCTGAACCGGAAGAAATACCCAGTATATATGGCTCTGCCAATGGGTTTCTCAAGATCGCCTGTAGTATAACACCTGAGAGACTCAATCCAGCGCCTGCTGCAATTGCCAGGATAATCCTCAGCAGCCTTAGCCTTAAAATATCCGCATATCTATCATCCAGCATCTCGGATGGGGATATATTTACCTTACCAACAAAAAAACCTAAGATAATAAATATAACAAAGCACAGGCTTAAAAATAGTATAAATTTTACAGCGCTAATTCGTCTCATAAAATAGCCTATTTAATTCTTCAATTGCATCGATTGCGCGGGGCCCTGGCCTTAAGAGTATATTCGGATCTATGTCTTTATAGATCCTGTTGTTTCTTACTGCATTGATCGAGGGTGGTAAATTCATGCCTCTTGAAAATCCACAGACTATGATAATATCCGGGTTTCTCTCTATTAAAACCTCATAGCTAAAAAGCCCTGCACCCTCTTTTACATCCCATGCAATATTTTTTCCTCCTGCGAGTTCTATAAGATCCCCTATAAAGAAAGACACGGTTACAAGTGGATCGTCAAATAACTGCACAAAGACCTTTGGCCTTTTCCCCTTGATATTATGTGATACATTATTTATCCTATGTTCCATATCCTCTATTAACAAACGAGCTTGCGGCTTTCTGTCAAAAATAATACCCAGCATGGCAATACCCTTGCGTAATTCATCTATACTCTTTGGTGAAATCTTTATGACCTTTACCCCAAGGCCTTCCAGATAGCTCAGCCTGTCTATGCCCATGTCTGAACTTACAAAAATATAGTCTGGCTTTAAAAGTATGATCCTTTCTATATTTGGCTTGTCAAATGTGCCAAGTCTTTCTATTTTTTTTGCCTCTTCAGGATAATCAGAATACTTGTCCACGCCAACAATGGAGTCGCCCAGTCCAAGGGCAAACAAAATCTCAGTAACATTTGGTGCCAGAGAGACTATTCTATACTGCCCTGCCTGGCACTCTAATGCAATCAATAAAAATGTAAGCAATAAAACTATCTTCTTCAATACTCTATCCCCTTCCTTGCATCTACCTTACGCCTGTACGGATGCTTTTTCTCGAACATGATAGTCACATAATCTGCATGCTTTTCCATGTTTGAGATATCGCCTCTACCCGTAAGGACAAGCTCTATCTTTTTTGGGACTGATTTTAAAAATTGCAGAAAGGTTTTTTCGTTGATAAAGTCCTGATCTACTGCATTGATTATCTCATCCAAGATAATCATGCCATATACCTTGCCTGATATTGCTTTTTTAGCCTTTTCAAACATCTCTTTGATAGCCTTCTTTGCTCTGCCTTGAGCCTGAAGCCTGGAGCCTGGAGCCATAAATACAGGATGACACTCTTTACACTTCACAATCTTTACGTTTTTCAATTGTTTTGCTGAGGCCTCTTCCCCGCAAACTAATTTTATAGGCTTTAAAAACTGAAACACGCAGACTTTCATGCCCTGGCCGCTTGCCCTCATTGCCAGGCCAAACGCAGCCGTCGTCTTCCCCTTCCCATTCCCTGTGTAGATATGAATCATATTACTTCGTGTCTAAGTTAATCTATCCGCATTGTAGGCCAGGTTTAAACCTGGCCTACAATGCTCAAGTGTAAAGTTAGAAAGCCAATCTACCTATAAGAGTAAGTACTGTGACAACTACCCCTGCTATAACAACGCCTGCGCAGGCAGCGAGAAATGTTGGTAAAAATCTCATTCGCAACAAAGATGCAATAAGACAGCCTGTCCATACACCTGTGCCTGGAAATGGTATGCTCACAAAAAGCATTAACCCCAAGGCCTCATATCTCTCTATCAGGCCTGAGCGCGCCTTTGCCCTTTTTAAAAGCCAGTCAAAAAACCTGCGCATCAGCGGTGTCCTGGACAATCTCTTAGAAACAGGCTCTAAGAAAAAATAAATAGGCGCTATTGGTATGATGTTTCCGATTATGGAATAAATAAATGTAGCGCTTACTGCCTGCTTCAATACAAGGATGCCAATAGGCACAGAGGCCCTTAGTTCAGTTACTGGCAATGTGCTGAGTAATAGAATCATTATTTTGGGGGATAAATTAAAAATCGATAAAAAATCAAATATTCTTTCCTGCATTATTCTCGCTCCATCCATGTTTTCCTATTAACGGCACAAACACACAACCGCAGACATCTTTTTCTAAAACCCTTCCCTGGCTATCTTTCTCTATGAGCATAAGCCTCTGAGCAGCCCTTGGCCCCACAGGCATGACCATTTTCCCGTTATTTGACAATTGCTCTAAAAGCGGGCCTGGCACACCCTGAGAACTTGCAGTGACAATGATCTTATCAAAAGGCGCATGCACTTCCCAGCCAAGCGTGCCGTCATCTATCTTTATCTCTATATTCCTATATCCTAAATCCTTGAGCACTTCTTGCGTCTTAAGCCCTATTTCTCTGATGCGCTCTATAGAAAAGATCTGGCCAGCTAATTCTGCAAGTACAGCTGTTTCATACCCTGAGCCTGTTCCGATCTCTAATATCTTGTCTTCTTTTGCCAATTCCATGGCCTGGACCATCAATGCAACCATATAAGGCTGGGATATTGTCTGGCCCTTACCTATAGAAAGCGGGAAATCTCCATAGGCATCCTTTTGCAGAGATGGGTCAATAAATTTGTGCCGTGGTACCCTGCTAAAGACATCAAGCACATCTTTAGACCTGATGCCGCGTCCCGAGAGCTGCTCTTTCACCATATTTTGGCGCAGGGTTTTAAGTCTTTCTTCGCAGGGATTCATGGATTATGAATTTTATAAATCTGATTGTGTCAGAGAAAGGATTGATCTGGCTGGACTGGCCCCGGTAAATCGAATCTATCTCAACAGATGATATGCTAAGCTTATTCCTCTTGGCCTCAAGAAGCATCTCTGACTCTATCTCATATTTCGTTGTCTTTAGATTCATCTTCTCTATAGCATTCTTGGATAAAAATCTATAACCGCACTGAGAATCGTCTATCCACCTGCCAAATATGAGCGAAATAATAAAAGACATAAAGACATTTGTGCAGCGCCTTATAAAAGGCATGTTCTTAGGATTTTTCATCCTGTTGCCCAGTATAATATCAGAACCAGAACGCTTGTATTCATCAATAAATTTATCAATCTCCCTTAAGTCATGCTGTCCGTCACCATCCATTGTAATGACAGCGTCGCAATTATTCTCAAGGGCATATTCAAGGCCTTCCCTTATACATCTGCCTTTTCCGACATTCTTAGAATGGACCACGAGCTCTGCGCCATATCTATTAGCGTCAACGATAGTATGGTCATGAGAACCGTCGTCAACTGTGACGACCCTATAGCCCCTGCCTGTCAGATTCTTGACAATCGGCCCTATGGTCTTTGCTTCATTATATGTTGGTATGACTATAAATACATTCATATCACAAATGCGTTAACAGGCGCTTCCCAAAATTTTCTGAATACAAGCCACTGCTCAGGATATTCTCTTATATATCTTTCCATTACTGAAACGACCTTTCTGGTTATATCCTTTACAATAAAATCTTTGTCAGCGCCTTCAGGGTATTTCGTATCTATTGGTTTATCGTAGATAAATCTATAATTAAATCTTTCGTCTCTTAAGAAAAAAACAGGCACGATAGGCGCCCCTGTCTTCAGGCTGAGCATGGCTGGGCCCTTAGGTATGCTCGTAGGCACTCCAAAAAAATCAAGCGTAATGCCAGAATTTGTAAAGTCTCTGTCGCCTACCAGGGCAAGCATGCCGTTCTTTCGCAGCGCAGAAAAACAGCGTTTCATTACAGAGCCCATTGTTATTACCTTCATGCCCTTGCATTCTCTCTGTCTGATAAAAAAATCATTGATATTTGTATGTCTGTGATTCAGGACCACGCCACTTATATCATAACCCAGCATTGCCATGACCACGCCACCCATCTCCCAGCTGCCAATGTGGCAGGTAAGGACAATCGCGCCCTTGCCCTGTTTTAAAACACTATCGATATTGTCAAAGCCTTCTTTGCGGATCCTTTTTTTAATATCTTCCATGGTAAGCCTTGGCATCCTGAAAAAATCCACAAGATAAAGGCCAAAACTCCTGAATGCCTTATGGGCCAATGAGTAGCATTCCTTGATATCTTTTTTGAGGACAATGCTTAGATTCCCTGCAACAGCATCACGGTCCTTCTTTGCCAATAAATACTGGATATCAGAAAATCTCCCTGCCAGCCAATACGCGCCTCTTAGCGGAAGCACGTTTGCAAGAAAGTATCCGATTTTATACAATATGTAAAAAACCATGTTATATGTTTAACACTAATTTAGCAATATCCATCGCTGCATTCGGTTTCTTTATCTCCTTCGTCCTTTGGCGCATCTCGTTCAGCTTTATACCATTTGACATCAGCTCCTGAACCAGCACAGCTATATCTTCACTATCGTCTGCCTTCAGGCCTACGCCCTGACTCAGGAGGTATTCTGTGTTTTTTAATTCCTGACCTGGTATCGGGCGCACAATAATCATGGGCAGGTCCTTTGCCATGGCCTCTGATGTTGTAAGGCCGCCTGGTTTTGTTATAACAATGCTTGATACCTCCATGAGCTCGTCAACGTTCTCTATATGGCCAAATACAGTTAGCTTTTTATTGTACCGTGGCAATCTCGCGTAAAGGATTTTTTGCAATTTTTTGTTCGTGCCGCAGACAACTGCCAGTTGAAAGCTAGCCCCAGCGCTTTCCAGCACATCTACTATCTTTTCCACAGGGCCCAATCCCTGACTGCCTCCCATAATAAGCACTACTGGTACCCCTGTTTCCAGGCCAAGTTTTTTGCAGACTAAGTCCTTGTCGTGGTTTTTCATGAACCTCGGATGCATAGGTATGCCAAGCACCTTTATCTTTGACTCACTCACGCCGTTTCTCATAAAGTTTTGCCTGCTGAGTTCAGACGGTGTAATATAATAATCCACATTGCTGAAGACCCAATACGAATGAGGCGCGTGATCAGTAAGGACACCCACGAGAGGAAGATTAGGGTTAAATTTTTTCTTATAATCAGCTATCATGCCGCAGGGAAACGCCTGGGTGCAAATAACACAGTCAGGATTAAAATCCTTTAAGAGTGCATTCAGCTTCTTGGAATTAAAGCGGTGTATTGCATCGCGCAATCCCTGCACACTCTTTAAGACCTTGGGATTGTCATAGAGATACTCCCAGACTTCTGGTCTATTTTTTATAATACCCATGTATGTCCTATTGATGACCTTTTCCAGTATAGGATTAGTATATCTGAAGGCGTTTATATTAAGTGTCTCAACAGAAGGAGAAAGCTCCTTCAAGGCATTTTCTATTGCAAGGCTTGCCTTGTGGTGGCCTGAATTCAGGGTGATGTACAGGAGTAGAATCTTCTTATTTTTTTGCATTGTCCTTTAAAAATCTCTCCATTCTCAAACATGCCTCTTTTAGATCAGTCATACTCGAGGCATAAGCCATGCGGACATGGCCTTTGCCCTGTGAGCCAAAGGCAGTCCCTGGCACTACTGCTACCTTTTCCTGCATCAGCAGTTTCTTTGCAAACTCAATACTATCCATACCTGTATTCTTAATAGAAGGAAAGACATAGAAAGCGCCGTCTGGTTTTGGGCACACAAGCCCCATCTCATTAAGTCTCCCTACTATAAATTCACGTCGTCTTTTATACTCGCGCTTCATCTCCAGCACATAATGCCTGCTGCCTCTGAGCGCCTCTATAGCGCCGACCTGCCCCATTATAGGAGAACAGAGCATTGTATACTGATGGATCTTTGTCATAGCGCTTATTATATCTTCTGGACCGCATGCATATCCTACTCTCCAGCCAGTCATTGCAAAGGCCTTGGAAAAACCATTCAGATAGACGGTCCTCTCCTTCATGCCCTTTAGGCTGCTTATGGGTGTGTGAGGAAAATCGTATGTAAGTTCGTCGTATATCTCATCGCTTATCACAATAAGGTCATGTTTTATAAAAAGCCTTGAAAGCTCTAAAAGTTCTTTTTTTGAATAAGAAACACCAGTGGGATTTGCAGGGTAATTCAAAAGAACTGCCTTCACTCCTTTGGATAAAGACTTCTTGATAAGTGACGGGGTTAATTTAAAACCCGTGTCTTTTGTATTTACAAACACAGTCTTCCCGCCTGCCATAAAAGTAACTGGATAATAAGACACATAGCAGGGGTCTGAGATAATGACCTCCTCGCCTGGATTTAATATACCGCGAAGTACGAGGTCCAATGCCTCGCTAACGCCTGTAGTGATAAGTATCTGGTTCTCTGGGTCATATCCAATGCCGTGTTTATTTTTTATAAATCTAGACACCTGCAGCCGCAGCTCATAAAGACCTTTGTTGGATGTATATGAGGTGCAGCCCTTCTCAATAGAAAAGATGCCAGACTCGCAGATATTCCATGGCGTAACAAAATCCGGCTCACCCACGCCAAGGGAAATCACATCCTTCATGCCTATGACAAGTTCAAAAAACTCCCGTATGCCTGATGGCGGCATCTTATTTACTTTCTTGGATATTCTCATTTCAGTTTCCTTCTTAGAACGAAATAGCTATTCGTTTATCCCTCTCTGCCCGTTTAAGTATGTCTCCGTCTTCTTTGTATTTCTTCAGAAGAAAATGCGTTACTGTGCCTCTTACATTGTCGAGCGTGGAGAGCTTCTCTGATACAAACCTGCTCACAGCCTGTATATCCCTTCCCTCGACCACCAACAAAAGATCATAAGTACCTGAGAGTAAATAACAGCTCACAACCTCAGGAAATCTATATATCCTCTCAGCTATGTGATCAAAGCCATACCCCCTCTGCGGAGCGATCCTGGCTTCTATCAAGGCGCGCACAGCCCTTGACTCATCCTGCACCAGCTCTTTATTAATTATTGTCTTGTATTTAAGTATTACTCCATCTTTTTCAAATTTCTTTATGGCCTTCTTTACTGCATCGACCTTTTTCTTCGTAACCCTTGCTATCTCCTGCGGTGTTGTCCTCGCATCCTTCTCCAGTATCTCCAATATTTCCTTCATACCCACCTCCTGTCAGCTTTGTCATTCCCGCATTCCTCTTGTCATTCCCGCGAAAGCGGGAATCTATAGTCGATAAGTTTTTAGATTCCCGTTTCCACGGGAATGACAACTCCCTGTTAACTTATTCTTTGTCATTAAAAACATCATTCTATGACGGCCAATACACTCCCTACCTTAACTGTGTCGCCTTCATTAGCTGCTATTTTTTTTAATGTGCCTGCAGTCTTGGATGGCACATTAAATGCCGCCTTATCAGTGGCCATCTCAACCACTTCATCGCCTTCCTTAACAGTATCGCCCTCTTTAAAATGCCAGAAAGACACCACAGCTTCATTCACGCCTTCTGCCAGTTCAGGTAACTTTAATTCCGCCATGCAGTCCCTCCTTTTTACTCAAGATAACTTGATCTTGTGAATGGGCTGCAGTTATATTTCTTAAAGCCTATCTCCTTTGCCCATTCTGAAAATTGCTCAAACTTGCTGGGATGTAAAAATTCTTTAACATCCAGGCATCCAGTATCTGGTTTTAGATACTGACCAATGGTAATTATATCACATCCTGCGCGTTTTAAATCGCGCATTACCCCATATACTTCATCCACATCCTCGCCAAGACCTGCCATTAAACCACTCTTTGTAACAATTTCAGCAGAAAACCCCTTTGCATGCCTTATAACATCTAAAGACCTTTTGTAGTCTGCCTGCGGCCTGACTTCTTTGTAGAGCCTCGGGACTGTCTCTATATTATGCGCAAAGACATCTGGTCTGGCAAAAACAACCCTCTCGATCGAGCTCTTCCTGCCGAGAAAATCCGGCACAAGCACTTCTATGTTTAAATGACCAGATTGAGAGCTTTCTGTCGTTTCCCCCATCTGGTCATCCTGAAGCCCCCTTCGACTACGCTCAGGGTAAACTCCGGGCTGAAGGATCTCCGCTTCTCTTAAAATCTTTATGCAGTCTGCAAAATGTCCTGCGCCGCCATCTTCCAGATCATCCCTTGTAACAGAGGTGATAACCACGCTACGAACACCCAGGTCTCTGACTGCGTCTCTTATGTCAAAAAGTTCTTTTGTATCCGGAGGCGATAATTTTTTCTCTGTCTCTATAGCGCAAAACCTGCAAGACCTGGTGCAGTAATTGCCCAATATCAGAAATGTGCACTTCTTTCTCGAAAAACAATCATGGATATTCGGACAGCGCGCGCTCTGGCAGACTGTATTGATATTTTTTTCAAAGAGCAGAGTCTTTGTCTCTATAATCTCTTTATTAAACCTTACTGACCGCCTCAGCCAGGAAGGGAATCTGCTTAAAGGTTTCAATGAGTTTGTCTCTGGCATCTTTGATATCTATCTCGCTGCATAACACATCTCTTAAAGACGTGACTTCTGCGCCTTCTATTCCGCATGGCCTTATAAAGGAAAATGGCGTAAGGTCAGTATTGATGTTTATTGCAATGCCGTGATATGTGGTCCATTTTTTTACACCAATACCTATGGAGCCGATCTTTTTATTGTCAACCCAAATGCCCCTTAAGCCAAATCTTTTTTGGGGCGACAGTCCATAGCTTTCTAAAAAATTACACCCTACATCTTCTAAATGGGATAAAAACCCATGGATATCCCTGGCTTCATTTTCGAGTTTAAAAATTGGATAAGCCACTATCTGGCCTGGGCCATGATATGTAACATCACCACCTCGGTCAATGTTTAAGACCTCTATACCTCTTGTCTGGAAAATATTATCTCTCGATCCTTTTCTGCCTATGGTTATCACAGGGTAATGCTCAGTAATAAGCAGGGCATCTTCGCATAGCCCCTGCGAAATCTTCTGTACGAGCTCCTTCTGCAGCTCATACGCATCTGAGAAATTCGTTAAGCCTAAGTCTATGATTTGCATATTCGATACACCTCCCCCACCGCGGGGGTGACCCACCCCCGCGGTGGGGGAGGTAATACTACTTAAACCTCGCCCTGAACGACTCCATGTGTTTTTCGAGGCCCTCGATCTTCGTAATCTTCTCTATTGCATCCTTTTCCTTCTCAAGCGCTTTCTTTGAATAAGACACAGTGTGTATGCCTTTAAGAAAAGACCTAACGCCTAAGCCTGAAAAGAATCTGGCTGTACCGCCTGTAGGCAAGACATGGCTTGGCCCAGCTACATAGTCACCTATGCATACAGGCGAATAAGGCCCTATAAATATTGCGCCTGCATTTCTGATCTTCTTCAATACCCTGTTTGGCTGCTTTATGAGCACTTCAAGATGCTCAGGCGCTATCCTATTGATCGCCTCAGCTGCCTGCTCAAGATTTTTGACCAGTACAATATATCCCTTATTAATCTCTTTCTTCATGGCCTTTGCAAACTTCTTGGAAGTGGTGACAAGGACTGCCAGGCCTTTTAAGTGTTCTGCCTGTGCCAATAAATCACTTATCACATATTCTTTGTCTGAAAATTGATTGGCCAGTATGACGACCTCGCTCGGACCCGCCAGCATATCTATGTCCACATATCCATATACCTGGCGCTTTGCTTCAGTCACATAGTCATTGCCTGGCCCAACAATCTTGTCTACCCTTGGTATTGTCTTTGTGCCAAATGCAAGCGCTGCTATTGCCTGGGCCCCGCCCATCTTGTATATCTCATCAACCTTTAATAAATTAGCTACAGCAAGGATGTGCGGATTTACATTGCCTGACTTAGCAGGAGGCGTGGCCAGAATTATTCTCTTTACCCCTGCTATCTTTGCAGGCAATACACTCATGTATACGCTTGAGACCAAAGGCGCGGTCCCTGCCGGCACATATACACCCACGCTCTCAACTGGCCTGAATATCTCGCCCAGCTGTACTCCGTCAGCGCCCTTTATCTTCCACTGTTTAGGCAATTGCCTCCTGTGAAATTTCTCGATATTTGCAATAATCTTTTTTAGATTCGAGATAAAATCAGTGTCTATATTCTGATAGGCCGCGTTTATCTCGTTTGCGCTCACCTTTATCTCGCGAGGAGATAGTTTTACCCTGTCAAATCTCCTTGTGTATCTGAGGACAGCCCTGTCTCCTTCATCTCTTACATCCTGGACTATGCCCTGGACCTTTTTCGTGACGCGCTTTTTGCTGCAATAATACCTCTCGTACAATTTCTGTATTTCCTTGCCCGACAACCTTAAAATCTTCATAGATACTCCCTTATAACTTCTTCCGCTTTCCTTAATATCTTCTTTATGTCAATTCCCGAAGACCGTCCGCCTGCCTGGCTAAATTCAGGCCTGCCGCCGCCTCTTATTCCAAAATCCGACCCTGTATCATTTAAAATCTTCACTGCATCCAAAGGCGCATGAACGCCTGTAACCATTGAAAGCTTTCCATCCTTTTCAGAAACCAACACAAAAATAGGATTCTTTAATTTAGCCTTTAACATATCAGATGTCTTTCGCAGGATACCCATATCTGCATTCTTTACCTCAGCAATAATAACTGACTCATTTCTTATCTTTTTTACATTGTTCAATAATTCATTTATGCTGGCCTGCGCGAATTTATCACTAACGCTATTTAATTCCTTCTCAAGCTTCTTAAGCCTCGCTGTCAATTTTCCGATCTCAGTAAGTATATTCTCGGGAGTGGTTTTTAGCTCCTTTGCAACATCCTTTACTAAATCCGCTCTTTCTTTAATCTTTCTAGTGGCAGCGTCCCCCGTGAGCGCCTCAATCCTTCTCACGCCACTTGCAATGGATGACTCTGAGATGATCTTAAAAACACCTATCTCGCCAGTATTATCAACATGCGTGCCTCCGCAGAGCTCCTTGCTGTAATCGCCTGCTGACACCATCCTGACCATGTCACTGTATTTTTCTCCAAAGAGCGCTATTGCGCCCTGTTTCCTTGCCTCATCAAAGGCCATTTCCTTTGCGCCTACCTTGCTATTTTTCTTTATATATTCGTTAACA
>JAHILY010000069.1 GCA_018896815.1 Candidatus Omnitrophota bacterium
CAAGGACTTGTATTATTACAAGAGCTATTACCTATACCATTCCCTGTAATGGGGCAACTAAAGAGGAAAGCCGTATACGGGAAAACCGTACGTACGGTTTGAGGCAGGGGACAAAGGTGAAAACCTTTTCCTACTCTATTATTGACTGGGAAAATTCTTTATGTTAGACTGAACTCCATGAAGATAACAGTTTTAGGAGACGGCGGCTGGGGTACAAGCCTTGCGCTTCTTTTAAAGCAAAAGGGCTTTGATGTCTCTTTATGGGGAGCGTTTAAAGACAATATAGGCGCCATAAAGGCGCATAAAGAGAACAGGAAGTTTTTGCCCGGGATTAAGGTGCCAGGCAGTATCCAGCTTGGCACTGATATGCGGATGGTGTGCGAAGATGCGAACCTGATCATATTTGCCATACCGTCCAGATTTTTGCGAGAGGCATTGATGAAGAATATAGACACGCTTAAAACCTCACACGCTGGTTTTGTAAGTGTGATAAAGGGGCTTGAGCAGAAGACGCTTAAGAGGATGAGCGAGCTGATACTCGAGGTCTTAGGAGAAAGAGAGCTGGCGGTTTTATCAGGGCCGAGCATAGCGCCTGAAGTAGCAAGGGGATTGCCTGCGACTATTGCCGTAGCTTCATCTGATGAGGTATTTGCTCGACGGGTAAGAGATATCTTCAGGACAGAAAGATTCAGGGTCTATACTAATAAGGACGTGGTAGGTGTGGAGCTGGGAGGGGCATTGAAGAATATTATGGCAATCGCAGCTGGTATATCAGATGGCCTTGGTTTTGGAGTTAATACAAAGGCAGCTATTCTTACGCGGGGGCTTCTGGAGATGTCCAGGTTAGGCGTGGCGCTGGGCGCATCTCAGGCTACATTCAATGGCCTGAGCGGACTGGGAGATCTGGTGACGACCTGCGTGAGCCTGGAAGGCAGGAGCCGCGGCTTTGGAGAAAAGATTGGGAAAGGACAGAAGCCCGAAGAGATCCTCAAGAAAAGCGTAGCGGAAATAGAAGGCGCCTGGACCTCAAAGGCAGCGCTTGAACTAGGCAGGAGACATAAGCTTGACTTACCCATTGCCCAGCAGGTATATTCAGTGATCTTTGAGAAAAAGTCCCCGCTCCAGGCAGTCAATGAACTCATGTCACGCGAACCAAAGGCAGAGTAACCTAATATATTTCACCCTTGATCTACAAGGAAATTAAATAGATCCCCCCTTGTTTTGTTTCGCTTTGCTCAACAAAACAAAGCAGGGGGGACTGCGAAAAATCTCTTTGAGTCATCGAGCCGAGAAGGCGAGATTTTTCTTGACATTACGTACGTTATGTGGTACGCTTTATATAGAGGGAGGTGTTTAAGATGACTACTCTTACAGTAAGCGAAGTAAGGGCTAATTTGTATAAATTACTAGATAAATCAGCTGAGACCCACGAGCCCATTCAAATCACCGGCAAAAGGCACAATGCTATACTTATATCAGAAGATGATTGGCGCGCAGTCCAGGAAACGCTGTACCTACTTTCGATCCCTGGCATGAGAGAATCTATTAGGAAGGGATTGAAGGCCCCACTCAAAAAATGCAGTAAAGAATTAGAATGGTAGGCTGGAAGCTCGTTTATACAAAACAGGCGCAAAGAGATGCAAAGAAACTTTCTGCTGCAACTTTACGGCCAAAAGCTGAAGCCATACTCGAGATTCTCAAAAAGAATCCATTCCAAACTCATCCCCCATTTGAAAAATTAGTAGGAGATTTAAGGGGGGCTTATTCCCGCAGGATAAATATCCAACACCGTATTATTTATCAAGTGATGAAACGATATAGGACAGTGAAGATCATCCGAATGTGGACTCATTATGAATAAGAGCGCGTCTATTTTATCTCTTGCCTATATAGGCAGAAAGTAGTAGCATATCCCTATGATTAAGAATATTCCCCTACTTATTTTATCCGTGTTGCTTTTATTCAATATCTACGGGTGCGCAGTTGTGGTAGCTGGCGCAGCTGGAAGCGCAGGGACTGCAGCATGGCTGTCAGGTAAAATGACCCAGCAGATAAATGCCTCATCTGAGGAGTGCCTGGAGGCAGCCAGGGCTGCGCTAAAGGATCTTAAGCTCCACATAACCAAGGAAACCAAGGCAGAAGATATAATACAAATCAAGTCTAATTATACAGATGATAGAACCATCTGGATCGATATTAAAACCACATCCCATTCAACCACACAGATTGAGGTCCGCGTCGGCGCAATAAGCGACAAAGAGGCAGCAAAAACAGTCTTAGACAAGATCTTGTCACGCCTGCCAAAGTCATTGAAATAACCCCGTATCTGTGATATTCTAACCTGGTTAGAATCGGCAGGTAGAAAGAGAGAGCGCTGAAAAAACGGGGCCACAGAGAAAATAGTTTATAGTATGGAATTTCAAAGAGGTATCATATGACAGATGTAAAAAAGAAACATAGACTAGCGCCTTCAGCTTTGACCTTCTTATACGAACAATGTAAACGCTGCTACTATCTAAATGTGGTTCACGGTATTGCCCCGCCTTCGATTGCCCTGCCAGGCGTTTTTAGTAAAATCGCAAGCCTTCTAAAAAATCATTATGATGGAAAACGCACAAGCGAATTACACCCTGATTTACCCCCTGGAGTCGTTAAATATGCAGAGAAGCAGGTTAAATCAAGAACTATCCGATTCCCGGGTTGTAACAGCTCATGCTTTATTAGCGGAAGATTCGATATCGTTGTTCAGTTTGACGATGGAAGTTACGGTGTTATAGATTTTAAGACTGGCAAGCCGCACGAGTCCAAGGCCGGTCTCTATAGCCGTCAGCTGCATGCATATAGTTATGCCTTAGAACATCCAGCCCCAGGCGCAATGTCATTATCGCCTGTTACAAAATTGGGGTTATTGTATTTCTACCCCTCAGAGATTAGCCAGGCCAGCATTGAAAGACTTTCTTATGAGGCTGAGATCCAATGGATCGAGATAGAGAAGGATGAAGAGGGTTTCCTAAGTTTCGTTGAAGAAGTATTAGGCGTGCTTAATAAAGATGAACTTCCTGAGTCTTCGCCAGACTGCCCATGGTGCGACTACATTAGTGAATTTCAAGATGTGTGAAAAAGAACTCTATATAATAAAGATTCTTTTAGATATAGAACTCGAAAAACCAGAGAGAAACTTCAGCTATACCTACAAAAAAGTTTAGATAGATATTTTAATGCAAAAGTTATTCTAACCAGGTTAGATTTAGCCAGATTACCCTCACAAATAGTTTCAGGTATTTTCAGGGACGGTTCTCGAGTCAATCGGGGAAATGTCCCCTTCTCTCTGTTCCCCTGACAGTCTAAAAAATAAAGATTGACATTCAAAGGGGGGTCAGGTAAACTAATATACTATGAGTAGCCATATTGCGATAATATATAGGCATGAAAATGGCTGCTATTTTTTCTCTAAAGTTGGTAATTTTGTGGTATACTTATAGTAGGGAATAGCCAAGATGTTGTTCTCTATATTTGTCTAAAGGAGATGATAGATATGTTTAGAAAAGAAGAAGCCGTTATTGATCTCACAAAAATAGGCGATGAATTTATAAATCAATGGATTGCTATGTCTCCTGAAAACAGAACAATTGTTGCCAGCGGGTTGACAGTAAGAGAAGCACTTGATGAAGCTAAAAAGAAGGGTATTGATAGTCCGATATTAACAAAAGTACCTAGCCGTAATCAAGGTTATATTTTGTGAAATTTAAATACGCAAAATATAAAATCTCTCCTAATGAAGCATTTCCAAGACAAGTAAGTGTTATAAAGCCTGTTATTCCTGTCACAATAACTTACGGTGAAAAATCGGTTACTTACGATATGTTAATCGATTCAGGGGCAGATTACTGTCTTTCTCATGCAACATTAGGAGAGCAGGCCCTAGGTTTAAATGTTAAGAGTGGAAAGATAGTTGAACTTGGAGGAATAAAAGAGGGAAAAATTACAGCATATTTTCATGATGTAATTTTAGAAATTGGCGGAGCATGGAAAGTTGAATCGTATGTAGGTTTCTCTTACGATATAGAACATATGCCGGTTGGTTTACTTGGCAATTATGGATTTTTTGATAAATTTGATGTTAAGCTTGAATTTACGAGGGAGATAATAGAGATAAAACTACGCAATTAAGCTTATTCAAGGAAGCATACCCACACCCATTATTCCCTACCTTACCTTACCTTCCGACTGAAAGTCGGCCGAATAAAAAGATATCACCGTCTACCCCTCCTATGTTTAGGGCTGCACAGTACGAAATGAAGCAGCCCCAAATCGATTTTACCCCTTTTTCGTTCTGTGCCGCTTAGCCCTAATAAATAATAGAGGTAGTTTACATAACATGGTTATGTAAAAGGCCTGAGCGGGCCGAAGCCCCGCATAGTTTTATTCATTAATTTTCCTTTCTTTTTTTAGATTAATTTTTTAGATCTAACTTAGAATATAGCGATGAAAATCTGAAAGAGTTCGCGCTAAACATACATGGCGCTTTGATAAATAGCCGGTGAATAACAATTGTGTTTACTCTAACCCCTCTTGGTTAGAATAGTAACAAAGGGCAAGAAAAAAAGATAGACTGTATCACGCCAGAGGAGTATAATTACAACAGCTCTTTAAAATAGACAGACATATCTGTCTATTAAATCAACCGTGAGGATGTAATGTTCTGTTCTGCTGCGAAAGCAGTGGGGCAGGCGGTCTTCCAATTTTACCTGATGGTTAGCTGTTAGACTTAAAAATGCTTGCCCCTTTTTTATTTGGGGCAAAAGATTAAGGATGTGAGATAAAAATTTTAAGTAGCGCTTGATAAGCAGATTAACAAATCAGTAGTTAAAAATGGAGGATATGATGAAAAAGTTATTAGCATTGACAATCTGTTTCATGTTGGTGGGAGTAGTAAATAGTTTTGCAGGGCCGATAAAGGAACATACATGGGAATTAGGAACTGAGGTATCTCATATTAAATATGAGGAACCAGGCGTGATGGAAGACGAAGGTATCATGTATGGGATATTTGGTTCTTATACTTACCGTAATAACTATATGTTAAAAGCAGAAGGTAAGTATAGTTACGGACAAGTAGATTATGAAGGCTCGCTTTCAGATGGGACTCCATATACCTTAAACGATATTGATGATTTTATGTTGGAGTTCAGAGGCTTAGGAGGTTATGATTTCTCTGTGTTAAAAGCAACTATCCTTACGCCTTATATAGGTTTTGGGTATAGATATTTAAATGATGATACGTCTTTTAACATATATGGATACGAAAGAGAATCAAATTATTACTATACTCCAATAGGTATACAAACAATGACTCCTTTAACAAATGGGTGGTCTGTTGGACTAACAGTAGAGTATGACTACTTTTGGAAGGGAGTACAGAAAACTCACCTTGACGACCTTAATCCTCTCTATAATACACTTGAAAATGACCAAAAAGACGGTTATGGTTGCAGGGGTTCTATAAAATTTCAGAAAGAAGGCGACAGCATAGATTTTGCGATAGAACCTTTTATAAGATACTGGGATATTGATGAATCAGAACTTTCGGCAATCACGGTTGGTGGTACTTATGTTGTGGCGTATGGTTATGAGCCAGCAAACGAATCTACGGAATTTGGCATTAAATTTGCAGCAAAGTTTTAGTTTTTAATTTGTGGTCAGTTAGCATATCTCACATTGTCCAGTTGACAATCCACCAGTAGAAAGAAAAAGTAGAAAGAAAAAAGCTTGACAGTGTTTACTGATTTTGATAAAGTAAGGACAATTAACTCCCCATTCTTGTTTTACAAGGATGGGTTATTAACTCCAGAGGGTTGCTCGTTCAACCCTCTGTTTCATTTGTGTGCCACGTAGCGCTATTTACCAATAGGTTAAAGTCCTATCAACACAGTTCCCACTTCGGGTGTTGTAGCTAACCGCAGGGTGTTTACCGCAAGGTAAAATCTGAAGAGCGAGTATAGCGAACATCCAGCCCGTAA
>JAHILY010000003.1 GCA_018896815.1 Candidatus Omnitrophota bacterium
ATAATAAATAATATAAATACTTTATAAATATTTTTAACATAGGAGGAAAGTATGCTTAGAAAGCTCTTTATAGTAGTGATATTTATTGTAGGATTAGCGTTTATATTTAATGAGGCATGGGCTGATGTTCCCAGGGATCCGAGTGTTGTTTACGTTGAAGGCAAGCGATTAATGGTAGAAAGGCGCCTTCCAGATGGTACTTTGGGCGATGCCAAGCCATATATTATTAAAGGTGTTACGTGGAGTCCAGCAACAAGGTCAGCTGCTGAAGGCCCTAATCCTTTACAGCCTGGCGAGAATATTCTCCACGGGTTCTTTTTTAATTATCTTAATGATTATGGCCAGATTATTTTTTACAGCCCAGATACCCTATTATTTGGAAATGAGATATTTGATTACTGGCTAAAGGATGAATCTCAAGAATATTATATAGAGGATATTGCGTTGATGAAGGAGATGAATGTAAATACAGTCCGCGTTTATACTGATTTTGGAGATGACCCTGAGGTTTACAACCAGATCTTGGACGAGTTTTATAACAATGACATTATGGTGATTATGACCGTGGCGATGTCAAGGCCTGATTTGGATGGCAATGGTTTTGATGTCTATCTCCGCTATCTAGGCCCGAGCAATCACTATATCCCGAGCGGATGGATGGGGGATGGCGATGACTTACAGTTTAATGATCAAGCTAGCAAGGATGCCTCTTCTCAGGAAACATGCATACGAATTCACTATACAGCCGAGGAGAGTCTTGGAAATGGATGGGCTGGTATTTACTGGCAATCTACTGAGCATAACTGGGGACAAGACGATGGATATAATCTGAGCCGTTTTAATAGATTAGTATTTAAGGCAAGAGGGGATAATGGAGGAGAGAAGATTGATAAGGTTAAAGTCGGAGGGATAACTGGAGATACTGCTGATGTGGAATATGGGCCGATAACATTAACAGCTGATTGGGAGGAATATTTCATTGATTTGAGAGGAGAAGATCTTTCTGATATCAGAGGTGGATTTTGCATAACCTTTAATGCTGAAGCTGCAGGCGGCGCCCAGACAATTTTTTTGGATGATATTTATTATACCAATGATATAGGTGTAAAAAGTTATGAGAAAATTGTAGAATTATACAAGCGCCATCCAGCGATTCTTATGTGGTCTTTAGGCAATGAGTGGAATCTTGCTTATAATTTGTATCAAGGCGGCTATGAAAGTGTCCGTGAGGCAGGAGAGGCAACTCAGTTGGCTGCAAATAAGATTAAGGTAATTGACCCAAATCATCCTGTAAGTTCTTGTTTAGGCGATAGATTTGGTGATGATGTGGACATCCCCGGCAATAGGATAGATTCGGTTGTGGAGACCTGTTCTGATGTAGATATATGGGGATTGAACATATATCGCGGCGACAACTTTAATGGTCTTTTTGTCGAATGGCAAGGGGTAAGCTCAAAGCCGTTTTATTTGAGTGAATTTGGCACAGATTCATTTTCTACCGTAGCTTATCATTATAACGAAGCTAACCAGGCATATGATTGCTTTGGTCAGGAAGACCAGGCGATGCAGTCAAGCGTGAACCTTTCTCTTTGGGATGAGGTAAAAGAGCATCTCTCAGCATTCTATATTAATCAACCTTGCGTAGGTGGCCTGATCCATGAATTCAATGATGAGTTGTGGAAGGTGGGAAATTTTCATGTTGGGTTAGGCGGCGACGATCTTGTTGATTATCATGGACCTGATGATGAACCTGGCACAGGAGACGATGATTCCAGCTATGATGAGTATAACAGTGAGGGATTTTTTCTTAAAGACGCCCATCCTGACGATGTTGCTAATGAGGAATATTTTGGCGTGGTAACTGCTGATCGCGTACGAAAAGACGTTTTTGATGAGTTAAAAGACTACTATGGGACAATTCTTGCTCCTGTGATTATTAGCATAACAGAACTTACTGTTACGCCTGAGGAGCCCATACGAACAGACACTGTAGATATAAGCGTGACTATCCAAAATCAAGGAGTAGCTCCGAGCGGTGATTTTGAGGTAGAGTTTGATATATGGCATATAGATAAAGATGGCGAAAAGTTAGAATTAGCCCATATTATGGAAGAGGTCTTTGATCTTGACCCTAATGAAACTGTTGTTGTTCCATATAGCTGGGCTGAGATAGAAGATATAGGCCTGAGAAGGATAGAGGTGCGTATCCTTCCACTTGCTGAGTCCGGCTCAGAACAAGGCGCAGAAGACGGCATGGTGGAACAGACACACGTAGTAGTTGACATTGATGGAGACAATGACATAGATATAGCAGATATAATGAAAGTTGCAGTCATCTGGCATACCGAAGAAGGTGACGAAAGGTTTAATCCTATATACGACCTGAACAATAGCGGCAGAATAGATATAGTGGACATCATGCTCGTAGCAATTAAGTGGGGCACAGAATTACCTGAATAAGTTCCCACTCCAGGCAGTGTCTGAAGTGTGGACTTATTTTTCTTCGAATGTCTTTCCTTTTTTTAATCCATTTATAACTGATTGATACGCCAAAGGTTATAGCTACCCTTGACAGTACTCCAGTCATAGGGTATACTTACTCTCTAACTAGAGAGTATACTCTCGCTCTCTATCCAGACAGCAATAAGTTTAATTTTTGGAAATTATGAAAGAGATATATTTGATAAAGGATTTGGCTAGGTTTAGCGGTCATACTATCTATACTGTGAAATATTATCTTAATCTTGGGCTTATAAAGGAGATAGGCAGGAGCCCAGAGACAAATTTTAGATATTTTGACAATACAACCCTTGAACAGTTGCAAAGGATACGTGCATTGCGCAAGGAAAACAAGTCGCTTGCAGAGATACAGGAGATCATAGGGTAATATGTCATATTATAGCGCTCTCAATCTCCATAAAGAGCCGTTTTCGACAAGTCCTGATCCATATTTTCTATACCCGTCTATTTCACATAAACAGGCGCTCCAGAGATTGGAGATAGGTGTCAGGTTAAAACGAGGACTGAGCCTTATATTGGGCGACGTCGGCACTGGCAAGACTACTCTTGCCCGCGCGCTTCTCCAGACATTTCAGGAGCCGGGATTTATCTCCCACATGATATTTGATCCTGTCTATGATTCAGAGTTTCAGTTTGTTACAAGCCTGGCAAAGGTCCTTGGCATAAAGCCGTATTTCAGGTCTGTCCTGGATTACAAAGAGGCCATAGAGAGGTTTTTATTCAAGAAATGTGTTGAGGAAGAAAATGTCGTAGTCCTTGTCATAGACGAGGCCCAGAAGCTGAGCGCTTCTTCTCTGGAGATATTGCGCACGCTTTTAAATTATGAGACAAATGAGTATAAGCTCCTTCAGCTTGTAGTAATAGGCCAGATGGAACTTTTGCCGCGGCTGAAAAGGATAAGGAATTTTTCTGACAGAGTGAGCCTGAAATATACATTGAATCCATTGGATATTAATGAGACAAAGAACATGATAGATTTCAGATTGAGGCAGGCAGGTTATGATTCAGGAAGGACGCTTTTCGCAGAAAACGCGCTGGATCTGATTTATCACTACACGCAGGGATATCCGCGCAGGATTGCAAATCTATGCCATATGGCGTTAGAAGAGCTTGTGATGAAGGAAAGAGATCTCGTCGGAGAAGACATGGTCAGCGGGATAATAGAACGCGATAGAAAGGTAGGGTTGGATTAATGGCTGGCGCTACTCCTGAAGGGAAACTTCTGGATATTATAAAGCAGGGCCAGGGCAAGCTGAAACTTAAAAAGGAGCTCAAGGTCTTTACAAAGATAAATATCATATTAGCCGGCCTGATGATAATAATCCTGGCGGTTTTTTTAATAGATGTTTTTACTATAACCCATACGATCCCTGAGTTAAGCGTGGATCTGCCGGAAGAAAAAGAGGATATTTTACCAAGGCCGCGTTCTTTTGATGAAGACGAAGAAGACATGGATGTTGTTAAAAAACCTGTTTCTATTTCAAAAGAAGAGATATTGAAGGATTTAACCCTCCTGGGTATCATCACAGGCGAGGACAACCAGGCCATAATCGAAGATAAAAAAACGAAGAAGACCCAATTCCTTTACAAGGGTGATAGCATTGGAGATCTTAAGGTCATTGATATAAAGGATAGTGAGGTTATGCTGGACTATAACGGCGAAAGAATAGAACTACGAATTTAAGGAGGCAGGTATGTTAAAAAAGATTATTATATATACAGCGATATTTTCAATATCTATATTTTCAATGATGCCGCTTGTTCAATCGCAATCTTATGAGAAAGAGCCGGAGTTGATATCCCTGGACATAAAGGGTATGGATATACGTGATGTCCTGAAGATTTTGTCACAGAAAAGCGGCCTGAATATAGTCGCTGATAAGGATGTAAAAGGCACAATAGTGCTTTATGTAAAGGATGTGGCTGTGATGGATGCCCTGAATATATTGGTTTCTACAAATGATTTGGCTTATGAGCTGGAGGGGTCTCTTCTCAGGATCATGACTGATAAAACATATGAAAGGTTGCACGGCGAGAAGTTTGATGATAGGACCAAGACAGAAATAGTCAGGCTCGATTATGCCAATGCCACTGAGATTACCAAGGCCATTACAAAGATGAAGACCAAGATCGGAAAGATTATCCCTGATGATAGCTCGAATACGATAGTCTTGATAGATGCTCCTCAGAATGTAAAGAGGATGAAGGATGCCATTTCAGAGATGGACGTCACTCTAGTTACAGAGGTTTTTTCTCTTGATTATGCAAATGCTGAATCAATAAAGGGTAAGCTGGAAGAGATGCTTTCTAAAAACTCGGGGAGCATGAGATTTGACGAAAGGACAAATAAGATAATAGTAAAGGATACGCCAAAAAAGATCGAGGATATTAAAAAGGTAATAGAGGCATTTGATGAAAAGACCCGAGAGGTGGTTATAGATGCGAATATCATAGAGGTAACACTTTACGATAAATACAGTAGTGGTATAGATTGGGCTGCTATTGCTACCCTGGGAGACATAGCAATAGAAGGCACTACAAATCTTACTACCAGATTGTTAGGTCCCAATACCATCCCTAGCGACCTGACCATATCCAAGAAAGACGGTGCTCATTCAACAGTGATAAAACTTCTTGAGACATTTGGCGAAACCAATATCCTGTCCAGGCCGCGGATTACTGTTGCTGACAAAGAAGAAGCAAAGATACTGGTAGGTAAAAAAGAGGCTTATGTAACATCGACAACAAGTCAATCTGGTACAACTTCAGTGACCTCAATCTCTGTAAACTTTATCGATGTGGGATTAATGCTTTACGTTACCCCTGCCATTAATAAAGATGGCTTTGTTACCATGAAGATAAAGCCCGAGATAAGTTCTGCTGAGTATAGAGAATTTATATCTGAGGATAAAAAGACGGAAGTTCCCATTGTCAGTACGTCCGAAGTAGAGACAACTGTATTGGTAAAGGATGGTACAACGGTTATAATAGGCGGGCTCATGAAAGATACTGTAAAGGAGTACAAGGAGAAAATACCATTTTTAGGAGATGTCCCTCTTTTAGGAAAATTGTTTTCTACAAAAGGAAAGAGTAAAATAAAAACAGAGTTGGTAATACTTCTTACGCCTCATATCATAGAGGGTGACAAGACAACAGAAGAGGTAAAATTCTATAAAGACGAATGGGCTAAATACGCAAAGTCAGCACAAATAGAAAGCCCGGAAGAAGAGGCCATGAGGATGGCTGAGGACAAAAAAGCAAGGTCCATGTCAAAGACTAAAAAGCTCGTTCCTAAAAAGCTCGTTCCTGAAAAGCTCGTTCCTGAAAAGCTCGTTCCTGCAGAGGCTAAGGCGGCCAAAACGCCCAAGAAGCAATGGTCACAGCTTTTTACCAGCAGGCCCAAAGCTGCAAAGGCAAAACCTCCGCTGGATAAGGGCGCGTATGAAGCTTATTACATGGCTTTAAGAAAAGAGGTAAATAATATCTCAAAGAAGCAGGATGTCTCTGGAAAAAAAGGCGAAGTGGAGCTGCAGTTTAGTCTGGACAGAGAAGGGTTTTTAGTAAGGGGCCCTGTTGTATTGAATAAGCCAGATCTTCAATTGGTCCGTGCCGCAGTAAATAGCGTGAAGATGGCTATGCCATTTGGCGCCTTTCCAAAGGGCCTTGAGCAAAAAGAGGCAGAGTTTTATGTGGTGGTGAGGTATGAATGAGAATGAGATTATTACCTTGACGAATGAAAAATAATAGCTATAATCTAAGAAATATATTTCTTATAGGGCTGGCAGTACTACTTTTGTGCCCTCTGGCAGGCGCAGATGACTCAGGAGAAAAAGATTCATATGTAGTCGGCACTGTTGAGGATGAGGGGCTTACGTGGTACGCGATAATAAAGATAGGCGGCAGGAAAAAGCTGCACACGAAAGGGGATATATTTTGCTCAAGGGTCGACATAACTGATTGCCTGCGCATACAGGAAATCAGAAAAGACGAGATAGTGTTAAAAGACGTAAAGTCAGACAGTATCCTGACAGTCAGGCCGGGAATAAGCCTGCCATTAAAGGGCAGCGATATAATTTATGAAAAATCAATAGCCTCATCTGTCATAGAGTATCGATACAAGGATTCTAAGGCGCCTTCTGATTTTAGCATAAGCGCTTTTAATGAGAAAAAGATAGTGATGCAAAAGTATTTTGACAAAAAAGATTTATCAGAGGATGTGTCGAATGGCGCAGAGGTGATAAAAAATGAATTTTTTGAAGATATAGAGATCGAGAAGATCGAGAAGGATATATGGGTGGTTAATAGAGAGAGCGCTGAGAAGGCCATTGATAATGCAGGGAGGAGCCTTTTTTCAGTTATAAAAAAGGTAAGGCCAGAATGTCGTTTTGGCAAATGGCCGAGCCTGAGGTTTAATTGCGCGCTTGGGGATTTAGTTTTAAATAAGGAAGGTTTCTTGGTGCAGAACTTAGCGGTTGCCAGACTCGTGGAGCGCGCTGGGATAAAAAAAGGCGACTTGATCAAGAGTGTTAATGGCCAGCCCGTGAACAGTCTTTTTGGTATATTTAAGTCATACATGAACATTAAGTCAAACAAGGATGTGAAAGTGGTAAAGGTCGATATTATCAGGGACGAACGGCCTCAGACATTGACTTATAAAGTAAGGTAAGGGGGAGTTATGGATTATTTATTGACGGAAGAACAGATAATGATTCGCGATTTGGCAAGGCAGGTGGCGAGGGAAAAGATCAAGCCTGTGGCTGCCCAGTATGACGCGGAAGGGACATTTCCGTGGGATATTGTCAAGATAATGTCAGACAGCGACCTTTTTGGGATTTACATTGAGGAGAAATACGGCGGCACTGGCGGGGGATGCATGGAGCTGGTGCTTGCTACAGAGGAGCTTTCCAAGGCATGCGGCGGGATTTCCCTGGCATTGGCTGCAACAGCGCTCGGCACATATCCTATTATTTTATTTGGCACAGAAGAACAAAAGCAAAAGTATTTACCTGATCTGGCAAAAGGGAAAAAACTCGCTGCATTTGCATTGACAGAGGCAGGCGCAGGGAGTGACGCGGCAGCAGTCGCTACTACTGCACAGAAAAAAGGCGACCACTATATGCTGAACGGCACAAAGCAGTGGATTACAAATGGCGGAGAGGCTGAAGTGTATACAGTAGTCGCGTCTGTTGACAGGTCAAAGGGCGCGCGCGGCGCAGCCTGTTTTATTGTAGAAAAGGGCACGCCAGGTTTTGAATTTGGAAAAAAAGAAGACAAGATGGGAATACGGGCCTCTGCTACAAGGGAACTTGTTTTTACAGATTGTAAGATTCCTAATGAGAATTTATTAGGCAAAGAGGGCGGCGGCTTTATTGTTGCGATGAAGACATTTGACCAGTCGAGGCCAGGCGTGGCTAGCCAGGCGCTGGGCATTGCGCAGGGCGCGCTGGATTTGACTGTGGCGTATGTCAAAGAGAGAAAGCAGTTTGGAAAGTCTATTTCTTCTTTTCAGGGCGTTCAGTTTATGCTCGCTGACATGGCCACTGAGATCGAGGCAGCAAGGGCGCTTATCTATGCGACTGCCAGGATGGTAGACAGCGGCGCAAAAAAGATCTCCAAAGATTCTGCAATAGCAAAGCTTTTTGCATCAGATATGGCAATGAAGGTCACGACAGATTGCGTGCAGCTTTTCGGAGGATATGGCTATATGAGGGATTACCCTATTGAAAAATACATGCGCGACGCAAAGATTACGCAGATATACGAAGGCACGAACCAGATCCAGCGCAGCGTAATAGCTTCGAATTTATTAAAGGAAAAAGTTGTTTAGTTTATCCCCCCTAGATTTACTCCTTATAGTCGTAAATCTAAGCAGGGGGGACTGCGAAAATTGCAGAAAGTTATTACCGAAGGCAATTTCCTTGTGAATATTATTGTTTGTATAAAACAGGTGCCGGATACGACGAATGTCAGGATAGATCCTGAGACGAATACGCTCATACGGAGCGGGGTGGAGTGTATTATCAATCCCTTTGACATGTACGCTATAGAAGAGGCGATTCGTCTGAAGGAAAAATTTGGCGGCAAGGTGATTATTGTCACGATGGGGCCTCCGCAGGCAGAGGATGCCTTGCGCGAGGCAATTTCCCTCGGCGCAGATGAGGCAATACTCGTGTCTGACCGTGCATTTGCAGGTAGTGACACATGGGCTACGAGCTATACGCTGTCCAGGGCCCTTCACAAGATAGGCGATTAT
>JAHILY010000070.1 GCA_018896815.1 Candidatus Omnitrophota bacterium
GAGGGGATGATCGTTGGTGTAAGCAACAAAGGGAAAGATCTTGTTGTAAACGCCTTACGTGGAAAGAAATTAACTAATATGCGCGCTTCAGGAAGTGATGACGCGATCGCACTTATACCTCCGCGGCAAATGACCCTTGAATTCGCTCTTGAGTTTATTGAGGATGATGAATCGGTTGAGATAACTCCCAGGCATATAAGGCTCCGGAAATTGCATTTGAGAGATGTAGATCGCAAAAGGGTGAGCCGTAGCGCGCAATCAAATACTTAAGAAATATACTCAAGAAATACTCAAGAATAAGATTGACAAATGAAGAAAATAGTGTATAATTTGTAAAGGTAATCAATAGTATTGAGTAGTAAGCAAGAGAGTAGATGGTTTAGCCGCAAGGTAAAATATTTTACTTTGCGGTTTTTTTGTTCTGTTGTTACAGAAAATAAAAAGCCTGGTTTACTGGCAGGCAAGGAGGCAGCATGGCATTTGGACAAGGTGGTGGGTTTGGCGGAGGTCAGCGAGAGATGCACAAGGCGACATGCGCAGAATGTAAGAAAGAATGCGAAGTCCCTTTTAAACCAAGCGGAGACCGTCCTGTATATTGCAAGGAATGCTTTTCGAAGCGCAGAGATAGTGGCCGTTAATAAATAATAAGGCGCCTCGTCCAACAGGGGGAACCAAATTTTTTAACCCGTTGCAATTAAAAAAGTTGCAACGGGTTTTTATTTGTAGTAAAATTGAGCAGTCGGGAGTTTTTTATAATATCGACTGCTCATCCTGAGGAGTCCCGCCAAAGGCGGACGACGAAGGATCTCTATTATGAATAAGATAATCCATGAATTAAGGCATCACATGCCTTTTACTTTTTTAGGGGCGGCATCAGGCATGGTGTTTATGCTGATTTTTAGAAACATGCCTAGAGAGGCCGCGCATGAGATGTTTTTTGTATTCCATCCGCTGCATGTATTGCTGAGCGCCCTTGTAACCGCCTCGCTTTTTAAGCTCCATACCTGCCCAAAGGGTGGGGGCAAGAGATCCGCCTCTCCGCCTTCGGCGAAGGGCGAGATCTCGCCATCTCACCACCAAAGGTGGCGAGATGGCGGATGTAACCTTCCGATCCTGCTTGCCATTGGCTTTGTAGGATCTGTAGGCATAGCGACTTTAAGTGATTCAATAATACCTTACCTCGGCGAAGTATTAGTGGGCATGCCTCACAGTCAACATCATATCGGGTTCCTGGAAAAATGGTGGCTTATATCTGGTGTTGCAGTAGTCGGTATAATCATTGCGTATTTTAACCCATCCACTAAATTCCCTCATGCCGGACATGTCTTGATCAGCACCTGGGCCTCGCTGTTTCATGTCCTTATGGCCAAGGGCGAGAATGTCCACTTTCTTGCCTATGCTGGTATCTTTGTCTTTCTTTTTATTGCTGTATGGGTCCCTTGCTGTGTAAGTGATATAATTTTTCCTATGTTGTTTGTAAAAGACAGGAGATAATCTATGATAAAGAGAGTAACGTTGGGAAAAGAGATTTTTGTAGGTGTCATTAATGAACCAGGCGTGCTATTAAGGATAACTTCTTTTTTGGTCAATCACAGCATTAATATAGAGGCAATCTTGGGATATGCGACAGAGGTCGGACAGCAGGCAGGGCTTATGTTTATAACAGATAATAATAAGGCCGCAATCGACGCCTTCCTGGACCAGGGTTTTCATGGCATCATGGAAAATGATGTCTTGATCGTGGAATTAGAAAACAGTCCTGGCGCCTTAAAGAATATTTCTGAGATCCTGACTCAAAGCAGGCTCAATGTTAATTATATTTACGCTGCGAGCTGCGCAGGCAACTGCCCTGTAAAGGTCATACTCTCAACTACTGATAATAGAGAAGCAATGCGCATGCTAACAGGACAATAGAGCGCGATTATTTAGACAAGGACGATCTTGGCAGGCGGGAAGCCATTAAAGCCAGGCGTGGCGCTGGCGCAGGAATAGGCGCCTATATTTTTTACGTATACAACATCACCTACGTATAGTTCTGGAATTTCTTCATTCATGGACAGGGTATCAAAGGAATCGCATGTAGGCCCAGCAAGCGCGCTTATAAATGTCTGTCCGCGCCTTAGAGTCTTAAATTCATACTTACAGTGATCAAATACCATTCCTGAAAAATCGCAATATATCCCGTCATTCAGATAGTAATAGTTTTTATTATTGCGGAAGGTGCGGCCTATAACCTGCGTGACTAATATACCCGCAGGCCCTACTAAAAACCTTCCTGGTTCCGCGATGAATTTTACATTCCTGTCAAAGGATGTCTTTGTGTGTTTTCTTATCTGGCAGGTCATTCTCTCAAAGTTTATGCCTATCTCCCTATCAAAATGCTGAATCGGAAAGCCGCCTCCTATATCCATGATCTTCAGGGGCATGCCGTTTTTCTTCGACTCCTTAAATATATTGGCTGATATCTCAAGCGCCTGAAGATAATTTTCTACATTTGTTGACTGGCTTCCTACGTGAAAGCTTACGCCTGCTGGCACCAGGCCCAGCGTCTTTGCCTTGCGCAAAAGAAAGAATGCCTGGTCACTGTCTGCGCCAAATTTAAGAGAGAGCTCTACCTGGCTGCCTTCATTTGCCACCTTGATTCGGACGAGGATGCGCGCGCCAGGATGATGCTTGGCGATCTTGTAAAGTTCAGGCTCATTATCAAAAGTCATGAGCCTGACCCTGCGCCTTCTGGCGGTCTCAATATCCTTTTCGGATTTTATAGTATTTGCAAATATGATTTTTGAAGGCGATGCGCCAAGTGCTAAGACAAGCTTCATCTCATTTGCGCTTGCCACGTCAAAAGACGCGCCGAGCTTGACAAATGTCTTGATGATACCGGGATGAGGATTTGCCTTTATGGCATAGTAAGGCGTTACTTGAGGAAGGCATTTACGGAAACGATTGAATTGTTTTTCAAGGACTGAGCGGCGTATTAACATTAAGGGCGAACCGTGTTTTTTGAGCATCACCCGTATAAGATTTTCTATACCGCTTATTTCAGATTTAGACTTTAGCTGTTTCAGGTTGTTTTGTGCTTGCCTCATACGCATTGGCCCTTTCTTTCGCATCGACTAGAAAAGTTGTAAATTGCCAGACATCCTCGTCTTTCGGCCTTGAGATATCGAATTTTGTAAAATTTGTGTTTAGATTCTTTAGAGGCGTCCAGTCAACTGGCTGCGAGACAAAAGGTTTTATGTAAGGCATTGCTATCTTTAGGATTTCTTCATGGTCCACATCATCAGGCATTAAAAATCCCCTATTCGGATTGTTTATCATCCATGTAGCTGCTGCCACAACAGATACTGCGACCTGGAGTGTTGTTGCCTGCTGGTGGGGGACGAGCCTGCGCGCCTCGTGTATGTCTAAGATGCTGCCGCACCACCAGGAATTAAAATCATGACCCATTAAAAGCACGCCTAATTCATCCCTGCCGTCTATGATCTCATCACTCATTATCCTTTGTTTTTCCTGTAGCTTGAATTGCCTCATCTCGAGTTCGTGAAGCGAATTAATAGCAGCATTAGACGGACAATATGCATAGTGGACAGTAGGCCTATAGACAGCATTGCCATTTTCCCACACAGTGAGTCTGTCTGAGATGCTAAATGCCTCGCCGTGTCGTATGACCATGCCTGTGATCTCTCCACATGGCACCCAGCTCCTTACCCATGTCTTCATGCCGATAGAAGCAAGGCAGATCTGATTCTTAGGGCCGACCTGATGAAAAAAAGAATTTTTAGGAATAAGCCGTTCATGTGTGCCCCAGCCAAGCTCTGCAGGCGCAACACCTTCTTCAAAGAATCCCTCGATGCTCCATGTGTTTACAAATTCATTGACCTGTTTTGGTTTATCAGTGATCTGCGTGTCGCGCTCACTTATGTGAATTATCTTTACACCTGTGATTTGCGCAAGCTTAGCAAAATTTTTCTCTCTTTTATATTTTTCAAGTTCCTTCTTTCTCGGGTCATTTGGTTTTTCTTTCAATATTTTTTCCGCGATCTCTATCAATGCATATTTTGTAAAGTGCGACACAAGGCCTGGGTTTGCGCCGTGATCCACAATGGCTGTCATGGCCTTGTCATTATCTGGCCAGCTGTCCAGGGATCTGCGGATCTCCATATGTCTTGAGTAAAGAGTATATCTGGTCGGATCGTTTCTCTCAGCATCTTTGTATGGATCCCATTCTTCAACAGATGTATTGCAGTAAAGCACTTTATTGTCACGGCACCACTTGACCATCGAAATGCAGTCTATATTCCACGCAAGGTCGATTATCATATCGCCTGGCCCGACGTATTTACCGAGGAGCTCGGTGTAATTTTTCAGGGTCACCTTTTCCATTACATATTTTACGCCTTTATCCAATGCATCCTTCACGCGCGAACGATTGTCGACGAAATCCATTATCGTAATTTTATCTGCAGGCATCTCGATGAGTTCCAGAACGAGCGGAATGGCGCATTGAGAGACAGAGCCGCACCCGATAATCAAAACCCTGCCATTAAATTTCATAATTTGACTCCTTTAGCTGTTTTCAATCTAAAATTAGTATAACATATTTTTTTATTTTTCAAAGGGAAATGATAAAAAAATAAAAATTAAAAGAAAAAGGTTTATCCAAAGCGGCTGACGTTTTTAATTTTTATATTGCTAATGGCCGCGTCTACCCTTATACTAATACGCATAGCGCGTAGAAAATAACCCGTAACTTTACACTCTTGCAATCTTCAAGTGTAAAGTTAGGAAAAGGAGGAGGTATGGATTTTAATACTCCGGATGAGTTGTTAGGCGGTAATAAACAAAAACGACAACAAGCGCCTGACTACAGGAAATATATATTTCCTGCGATTGCAGGTGTCCTGGCCCTGATATTTGTCTTTTCAGGTGTTTATTCAGTGGGGCCTGATGAGGTAGGTGTGGTGAGACGGTTTGGAAGGTATGTGCGCACGACCCAGCCAGGCCTTCATGTTAAGATCCCTATGGGCATAGAAAAAGTCAATAATATAAAGGTGAAGTATGTATTTAAAGAGGAGTTTGGCTTTAAGACATTGAAGCCAGGCATTAAGAGTCAGTATTCAACAAGGGAATATTTTGATGAGTCATTGATGCTTACGGGCGACTTGAATGTACTGGTGGTTGAGTGGATAGTCCAGTTTAAGATAAAAGACCCTGTTAAGCTTTTATTCAATATAAGAGATCCGAGGGCGACCATACGCAGCATTTCTGAGGCAGTGATGAGGCAGGTCGTAGGAGATGAATCAGTTACTGATATATTGACTACGAGGAGGATTGAGATAAATCAGATAGCGCAGGATAAGCTACAGGAGATATTAGACTCCTATGAAAGCGGAGTTCAGATTGTCACACTGAGATTACAGGATGTAAATCCTGCAGACGAGGTAAAGCCCTCTTTTAATGAGGTGAATGAGGCAAAGCAGGAAAAGGAAAAGGTGATAAACCAGGCATGGGAGGCATATAATAAGGCAATCCCGGCAGCAATGGGCGAGGCGCTGAAGACTATTAAACAGGCAGAAGGGTATGCGCTAAAAAGGGTAAACGCTGCAAAAGGGGATGCCCATAGATTTATAGATACATGGGAGGCATATAGGGAGGCGCCAGGCGTTACGCGCAAGAGGCTGTATTTAGAGGCAATGAATGAAATCTTACCGCAGGCAGGTCAGAAGTTTATAATAGATTCTTCAGCCACTAATATTTTACCTCTTCTAAGGTTAAATAAAGAGGGGGGTGCGATATGACCCATTCGACAAAAGCTCAGGGTCATCCTGAGCGACTGAAAGGAGTCGAAGGATGAAAAAGCTCATAAATATTTTAATAGGTATTGTAGTAGCAATGGTATTGCTTTTTGCAAGCGGTGCACTTTACACAGTGGATGAAACACAGCAGGTAGTCATTACACAGTTTGGCGAACCAATGGGTGAGACTATAACAAAGGCCGGGCTGCATTTTAAGGCGCCATTTATCCAGCAGGCAAATTATTTTGAGGAGAGGATCCTGCAGTGGGATGGCAATCCTAACCAGATCCCTACAAAGGACAAGAGATACATATGGGTAGATACAACAGCCCGCTGGAAGATAGTGGACGCGCTTAAATTCATGCAGTCTGTTACGAATGAGGCAGGCGCGCATGCAAGACTGGATGATGTAGTGGATGCCGCTACCAGAGATTATATTACGAATCACAATCTTGTGGAGATCGTGCGAAATTCTAATAGAATAATAGAGTCAAGGGGCCTTAAAGATCAGGATGAGATAAAGGCATCTGATGAGGCATTAGAGACGATACTCGTAGGAAGGGACGCCATTACCCGCAAGATACTAGGCCAGGCGCAGGAAGTAGTGCCTCAGTATGGCATAGAGCTTGTGGATGTGAGGATAAAAAGGATCAACTATGTAAAGGAAGTAAGGAATAAGGTATATGAGAGGATGGTATCAGAGAGAAAAAGGGCTGCTGAGAGATATCGTTCAGAAGGCCAGGGTAAGAAGAGGGAGATCGAGGGCCAGGTGCAGAAGGAGCTAAGAGAGATACAGTCAGTGGCGTATCGAACAGCGCAAGAGGTAAAGGGAAAGGCAGACGCAGAGGCAATAGAGATCTACGCAGATGCGTATAATAAAGACCCTGAGTTTTATGCTTTTTTAAAGACGCTGGAGGCCTATAAAAATACAGTGGACAAGGAGACAACGATTATATTCAGCCCGGAAAACGAGTATCTGGAGTATTTCAATACTGCTAAGTAATAAAAACCGGGTTTTGCAAAATTGCAAAACCCGGTTTTAAATGAGCCTTGACCCGCGAAACATATTTACCTTGACAAATACCGACGATTAGGGTATAATATAAGTAGTTATAGAAGTGGAAATTAGTAGTAAATAAGGGAGTAGAATGCTTAGACCGTAAGGTGTAAAGAAGTACTCGCCTTGCGGATTTTTTGTTTCTGCCGTTATTTACTATGAATTCGTGAGAAAGGAGGGTAGTGAGTAATGGCAAAGGGTAAAGTAAAATGGTTCAGTAATCAAAAAGGTTACGGATTTATAGCCAGCGAGTCAGGTAAGGATGTATTCGTACATCATACTGCGATTCAAGGCGACGGTTATAAGACTCTGGAAGAGGGCCAAGACGTAGAGTTCGAAGTCGAGCAAGGTCCTAAGGGCGAACAGGCCACGAACGTAACAAAGTTATAAACCTATAACGGAAAAATGCTATAGGGCCCGAGAATAATATTCCGGGCCCTATTTTTTGAGGTGTGCAATGTCGAAGAAGATTCTAATGATAGATGATGA
>JAHILY010000071.1 GCA_018896815.1 Candidatus Omnitrophota bacterium
ATCTGTAGAGCCGCCTTCTACCAGGATAAGGTTCAACTCGTAATCATTTATCAACGACTCAAGGATATTCGCAAGATTCATCTGGCCCTCGTAATTTGCGTGTGCATCCTGGATGTGGATGATCAGTTTGCCATTAGAGCCTACATGAGACTCGATAATTGTTCCGTATTCTTTAGGTATTTTAATCTTTAGGGGGTTTATGCTCCTTTGAAAGGTGTGCTTGATGGGTTTTTGCGTATTTGTGCTATCCTGAATGTTCTTCTGCCGTTTCTGCCATAGGGACCTATTCGCAGCATGGCCGGTCTCAGGCAGAAAGAAAGCGCTTGCAAGAACTGCCAAAAAAAATACGACTTTTATTGAGTATTGTGAATTTTTAGGCATATTTTATATCTTTTATAATACTTTTATAAGTAATAAAAGTATACCATTTCTAAGGGGTTTTGTCAACATATTTTTAAGAGAGCGCTGAAAAAGTCTTAAAATTCGGTCAGCGACCTCAGAGAGCACTGCCTATTTTTGGACTTTTTCAGTGCTCTCTTAAACTTTTTATGTGTGTTACGAAAGTGTAAAGTTAGACGCCTTCTGCTATGGCTCTGGTTGTTTCCCTATCATTTGTCCTGCGTTCCAGCATATCCAACGTTAAACCCTGTTCATAAATGGCGCCGAGCTCTGTTACAAGATTTTGTAACTGTTGCGCTTTTAAGTCGAGTATTTGATTCTCGTTAAAGTCATATCTTTCAATCCATTCTTGTCTTGGCACTTTTATATTTATACCGATTATGTCCTTAATAGCGGTGTATTCTTCTTCTGTCATGGCAATAACCACCACTGCATGGCCTTCATCTATCTTTGATGCGGCCCACTCATGGAAACTACTTATATCTTCTATTGTAGAGGCCAAACGCACAACTATCTTTTCCATAACTTTATTACGCTGTATCTCTACTTGTTTAAGCTGTTCCCCTGTCATTGCCTCGCGCATTACAATGCCTTCTGTCAAACCATATGCGTATTCCATATTACCTTGTTTAATCGCCTCGTCAACAGCAGCCTCCAATATACCCATAAGTCCTGCATCCAACTGTCTTCTATATTCTATTACCACTTTCTCTGTATCTTCCTTATTAGGATAATCTAGATCTCCTGTTACTCCAGCAATCTCATTTTCCTCTAACCAATCAAGAACAACGCCTCCTACAGAGAAATACCTATCCTGTACTGTTTGTGACTCATAATCCTCGCCATCCCATACTGGGGTTTCAAAAGAGCATACAAATGTTGGATCATTTGATGATGCCCTGAATACAAACCTGCCTGCAAATCTACCATCAAGCTCAAATACGATATCAGCAAATCTATAGAGTCCACCTAAATCTGGGGAATCCTGATATGTATTGAATTCCCTTACAGTTAATCTGCCTGCAGGGGTATCATAGGATTTACCTATAGTAAACTCCCTATTCAGCCTCCTGATTCCAGCATCTTTACCTAAAGCGATTATAGCCTGCGGAGGCCTGCTCGGATCGTAACCTAGATCGGCTATTACCTGTAACTGTAAAGATGGAGGCACGCTAAAAAATACTGGATCGTAAGCCCACCCTGTATCATTACGCGGATCTGATGAAAGTTCTGACAGAAATGTTGCGTGGAATAAAGGCTGGAATCTGGTTGATTGAGCATATGGTATAGTCTGTTCATGAAACGCCTCGATAAAAGGATTCAAGGAATCACTTTTGCCATCTTCATATTTTGCATCTCTTACCATTGCGGCAAATAAGACTGCTACAGCTATAGGGTTTTCAAATTCTCCTGTAACATCTAACCAGCAATGTCCTGAGCGTTCACCATAAATAGGTATGACATATCCCTCGTTTAACAACCCCTGTCTCCTCGCTTTCAAGAATACATAGCCTGCATCAGTTTGAAACCGTTCTAAACCTAAATTTCCTGCCATATCACTTACACCAAATGTTCCTAGCACATCTTGTATTACTCCAACTCTCTTGCCAATAATTTGCGGGTCGTAACCACATTTCTCAATTATATATGGCAGCAAGGCTACTATTAAATTATCAGGTGGGAGCGTGTGGAATTTAGTTTTTAATTTAGGGTGTCTCTCAGGAACAACTATTGCGCCTCTATCACCATCAAGGTCAAATGCTATTCCAAAATCAGCATTTTCTTCCTCTATTGTTCTCTTTAATTCAGCCAGATTTCTCTCTCTGGAAGGATCAGCGCCATGCTCGCCCTCTATTTCCTGAATATCGCCATTTATTAAAACTACTTCTGCGCCTAATCTTTCAAATGTATCTGCTGCTAACCTTCCACTTGGCGTATAAGATCCATCTACAACTATTTTCATGCCCTTAAAAGGCTCGCTGCGGCCAATTCTCCTTTCCCATGTTGTTAAAACATCAACTGGTGAATCAGAAACTTCTACTTCCCTTGCCAATTCATAAAGAGATACCCCTATAGTAACAACTTCACCTATAAGAGAACACATCCTCACAGAATTTTCATCAATATTACTGGGGATAAACCTGCCTTTTTGCACAGCCTCCATTCCTTGGATCCTATCTGGATGTTTGATAATATCTATGACAGCTGCCTTTGATGTCTGTTTTATCTCTTTGGTTGTCATACTTTGTAAATTACCGCCTTTTCTATCGAGCATAGCTACCTTAAAACCTCTTACAATCACGTCTGGGGGTCGTGATACGTGGCTCGCAGTAATAAAAATGCTCATCAAAGGTTTATGTTCCTGCGTTGCCCAAGAATAAGATGTGCATGCATTTGGGCCAGTAGCAGCAACATAGATAACATCGAGACCCATATATCTAAATGCAGCGGCCAACGCCTCTACTAACTCCGGCTCTATTTTTCTAGCATCTCTTGAAATTAAAACTTTACGATTCTCAATCCCAGCAGCACGCGCCTTCTCCAAAGCCATACCTGACCACGCAAGACCAAAGCGAAACACCATCTCAGGCTTTAGAACTGGGCCAGTTGACCTATAATCATAATCCCTGAACATGTCCACATTTAAATCATCCATTGAAATTGGCAAAGAAACCCACTTTTGCCACTGTGCAAATTTGTCTGCCTCTATCTCTGCAGGTTCCAGGGATTCTACTCTTAGAAGCTGCCCTATGGCTGCTCTAGCAATATAATCCTCTTCTTCTGTGTAACGCGCCATGTTAAGAAGCATGCTTGCGGCCCTTGTAGCAAGGTTACCGTCTTCTATAGTTAAGTTAGCAAGGCCTTGCGCAAAGGCATCAGCTACCTCAGGGTAACGCCTGCTGTGACTAAGAATAGTTTCGTTTGGCATCGGCGCCCATAATGCTCTATTTTCAATAAAAGATGTACTGATTCTTTGCGCCAATTGAGCGCCATTATTAGCGTCATCAAGCAATGCCTCTAGTCTCCTTATTGCCTCAGGGCCCACGCCTGAACTTTCCAGCAAATGTCCAGATTCAAGAAATTCTATAGTATTTGCCATTAAGGCGTTATCGTCTGATATCAGGAAGAATGTGAATACCTGCAAGAAAGTATCAATATCAATTTGTCCTTGAGCTATTTGAAGCGCAATCTTATCATATCTTTCCGCCAGCATACCTCCTGCTAATGCCTCATCTACTGTTATCATCAATCCTGCGGATGATAGGCCTTGACCGCGAGGTTCAACAGGCGCGGTGGATAGCACTTCTTGACGGGCGAGCTGCATGGCTGCCCATAGCTTGGCTACATCAAAAGGCATGTAGGATTTAGGGGTACCGTCTTCTGGCTTTCTCAATCCCTTCATTATCAACTCATTTATAACCCTAACTGTGTCAGGATCCTTTTCCTCATATAAGCCTAGGAGTTCATATATCCTGGACCTTAACTTATTAACTATCTCAGCCTGCAATATTCCCGGGGGAATGCCTCGCCTGCGACTCTCTTTTAAAAGAAAAGAAACAAGCTCTCTCTCTGATTCTAAAACGCCTGCCCTGGACAATCTCTTAAAC
>JAHILY010000004.1 GCA_018896815.1 Candidatus Omnitrophota bacterium
CTGAACTTCGTGGCCTGCTCAACTTTATTAGTTTAGAAGATGAGGAAAGCGGTATGAGTATAAGAGGTGTGCAGGATAAGATTCCTTCTTTGGTAAGAGCAGCAGCTAAGAAGATTCGTAAACAAGCAGGGAAAGAGGAACTTCCGGCATTAGTAAAGGCGTTGGCTGAGGCAAAAAGCTCAATAGCAAAGAGAACCATAAAGGAGACTTTGGATAGGATTGAGGCAGAGATTGGCGCAGGAGAGATGGAGTCAGAATTAGCAGAGATGTTGAGCAACTATCTACTTTCAGAAGATGGCCGATTGCCTGAAGAAACAATTATTGCTTTATCTAAGAGAGGGCAATTAGAGGAAGGATTAAAAGAGGCATTAGAAAGGGCAGATTCAGAGGCCTTAAAGAAACTGATTGTAGTAGCTACTATCTCCAAGAGAATTTTTGGTGATGATAGAGAGAAATTAAGAAAGGTTTTAAAGAATAGATTGATTAATATGGGCCTTTCAGCAATAAAGATAATCTTAGAGGCAACTGGAGAAGGAATGCTTCCCACAGAAGAGTTAGAGAAGGCTGGTTGGTTAGGTGAGATATTATTTAAGGATATTATCCCTGCCTTAGTGGAAGCGGATAGAAAAGCTGAGGTAGAAGAAGAATTGACTAACTTAATCTCTGATGAAGAGCAGTCTATACCTACTATAGTAGAGGCATATAAGGCATTGGCTCGGGCTGATATGATGAATGAGAAGGCTAAGAAAACCTTAAAGGATAGATTCTTCTCTGCTACAAGGCCATGGTTATTCCAGGCCGCAGTTCAGGAAGTGGAACATCAAGTGGCTGGGGTTGAGGTTTTAGCTGAGGCAATTGCCGGCTCAATAGATGAGATGCCTAATGAGGGGATAGAAGAAATACTATCATTAATGAAACAGCTCTGGCATGTTGGAAGGATTATTGAGATAAGGGTAGATTTAATCATTGAGTTAATCAAGCTGCTTAAACCTGAATCAGCTGCACCTGAAGACCTGCAGCAAAGAGAGCAAATGGTTAAAGAAGAACAAATCCTTGCTAAGGCAGTTAATAGTCTGAAACCTTTGATGGAACAAATAGCTGAGAGGTTAAGAAACAGAGGTACAAAGGCCCTTAGTGTCATTTCTGAGGATTTAAAACAAGACCCGCAAGATGATGGCGGTTGGAGGATATGGATTCTCAAGGGGATTTTTGAGGACAAAGGTGAAAGGACACGACAGAGGATTAGAAAATGTCTAACTAAGCTATTATTTACTTTTCAGCCTGGTCCAAGAACAGGGGCTGTGGACAAACTTATTGGGACTTTAGTCGATATAGGAGCTATAGGTATGGTAAAGAAACTAATTCCTGAGGTTGGTATAAAAGAATTAGTAAATCTATATAGACTTACCTACAGGGATAAGCAGGGAATACCCAAGGACTTAATAAAAGATACAGACTTAGAAAGAGTCATAGGGTCTTTGAATGAGGAGGCAAAAAAACTTATTTTAAAAAAGAAAGAGGAGGTAGAGCTTACTTTAATAGACTTATTAGGAAAGGCTCAAACACCAGAAGAGAAAGCAGAGCTGGTTAGACTTATACCTGAGACCCAAGAAACAAATCAAGCAATAGCTGAGGCATTCTTTTCAAAAGATAATCCCGAGATTTTGCAAGGCGCTGCTAATACTTTAGCCAAGCAAGGCGCTTTAAGTAGGGTAATTCAAGCAATAATAGACTCCATTCCTAAAGGAGAAAAGGGGATAGATAAATCCATTGCATTAATAAAGCAAATAGCTCGTGCCACAAGGGACCCTGTGGTTAGTCAGGAAACAGATAGAATAGAACCTTTAATAAGGAACTTAGCTCAGGACTTAGAGGAATTAGCCTCCACTACCAACAAAGTCATTGCCAGATTAGTAAAGAACCTAAGGCAAGATCCTGAGGATGATGAAGGTTGGAGAGTAGGGATATTGACTAATATACTTAAGGAGATGGACTCTTCCAAGGCGCAAAAAATCTTAAAGACTCTCTTAGGCCAGATTGAAGCCCCATTTCTTAGGTTACAATTAGCCAAGGCGCTATTTGAATTAGGGGAGATAAGTGCAGCTAACCTCTGCCATCTCGTAGGTGTACAAACGGTTGAAGCGCTGGAGTTCTTAATCAGGAAAACCGGGGTAGATGGGTTAATGAAGTTAATAGAGGAAGCGCAAGGACAAGGCGAGCAGGAATTATTAACCCTTTTTAAGCAACTTGCAAGAAATTGGGAGACTATTAAAGAGAACCTTAAACCTGCAGACCAGCGTAGATTAGAAGAGAGATTTACCCAAGCCCAAAATAGTTTTACCGGGATGAATGGTTTTAGGTTTGTATGCGAAGATTTAAGGGCTGATCCCGAGGATGACGCAGGTTTGAGAACAGGGATATTGCGCAGGATTGTCGGAGAACTTAAGAGCGAAGAGGAAATTCAGGAGGCACAAAGGCTTTTAGTTAACCTTATGATTGCTCTGGGTAATGTGCGAAGAAATGCTGAGATTTTAATCGGGCTGGTGAAGGTATTAGGAGAGTTTGGAGAAAACTTAGCAGATATTAGCCAGGAGATGCTGATGGTTCTTATGTTTTCTGATCACAAAGAGTTAGTAGAAGAGGTAGTAAGACTTCTCTATGGTAAAGAAGAATTAAGGGAAGAAGTTTTTGAGGCAGTAGTTGAAGGTGAGGGGAGTGGCGTAGAGAAAATAAAGGAAGCAATAGAAGAAGCAAAGGCTAAAGTGGAAGAGGCAGTAGAAGAAACAGTAGTTACAACATTTATATTTAAAAAAAGAGTTGCAGTTGGTGGAGATGAGGATGAGCCAGATACAGTTCCTGCAATGCCTATGGATGGTTTGACTGAGGAACAAAGGATTCATCAGTTATGGCTGGATGAATTAGAGAAGCAGGGCGTAGCAGTACCTCGTCCACCATTAGAGATAGATACAGAACCTGAAGAATATATGGACGGTGTTAAGAATAGGCAGGCTTTAAGTGAAAAGATTGATAAACTTGGCGAGAGACCTTTAATAGAAAAAGTTGCAGAACTCCATGAGGAATTTATGGCTACAGCAGGAGAAGATTGGCTTGACATTGTCTATGCAGGTATCCGGACAGAATTAGCTGATGCCTTAGGAAGGGCGATACATGCAGGGCTTGGGCCAACTTCATTGAAAGAGGTCTTTGAGTTTGCCCATGCTTATAGGAGAAAATGGCCAGGTGTAATTGAAATTGTAGTTAAAAAGATAATTCAAGATCAAGGGCTCATTAGGATGATTGTTGCTGATAAAGGACTCCTTCAAGGTGCGCTTCTTATTGGTGGATGGAATAGGGCCTTGCGGATAGCTATAGCTAATGAGATGGTATCTACTGGAAATGTGAATCCAACTTGTTTTATAGATGTAATCAGTGAACTCCCTGTTTCTGATATGACTAATCTTCTCATTGAAGCAGCAAAAGTTAGAGGAGATATGAGGCCATTTGTTAAAGCGATACAACAGAGTAGACTTGTGGATGATGGAGGTTTAATTGAGAAAATTATGCAGGCCTTAGAGGGAACAAATGGAATGGAGCCAAGGGTATCTTTAAGGAATAGAATAGGACAAATAGCTTCATCTATGGCAATGGCAGGTTATTTACGTATTAAAGCAGTTGATGGTGGTTGGGAAGCTCAGGTGGCAGAAGAGAGGATTAACACGTTAAGTGATAGCCCTGCTTTAGCGTTAGCATATGGCATAGCTGATGCAGGGTCATCTACAATAATGCATGCAGGAAAAAAAGCAGCAAATTCAATAGATGTTACTACAGACGTGGTTAGAGCTATTGCAAATGGAGTAACAGATAGCCCAAGCAGTGGAGATAGAGCAGCGCAATTGGCTAAACTTATCTTACTTGGCACGGGTGCAGTTGGTGCTGTAGCTTTAGGACCTCTTGGTCTGGCAGCTGCTTTAGCTATAGCATCCATGGCATGGTTAATTCATGGTGCAACTAATGATAGAGAGGTAGACAGGGCTATTGAAGGCCTGGCCCAACAGACGGCCGAAGAAGAATTAGAAGCAAGGGCCAAGGCATTGTTGCAAGAGGCCATGAAAGATTTGGCCTTAGGAAAAGAATTTGCCCAAAAGGCGCATTACTCATTAATGATGATGTATCGAGAATTACAAGGCCCGTTTCAGAAGAATCGAGATGAATTTTATGAAGAGATTGGTTTAATGCATGAAGCAAGTGAGGGGACATTAAGAGAAGTTAGAAAACATGTGGAAAATATAGAAGACAAAGCCAGCGCCAATGAGGCTTTAATGACCAGGGTCCAAGAGTGGTCAAGAAATGTGGATTCTCAAGCAGGGGCGCTCGAACAACAATTCACTGAAGAGTTTGACAAGATAAAGGCCCTTTTTGAACAACTTCAAACATTAAAGTCAAGGGCACAGGAACATCATAGAGGAATTATAGCTATATTAAATACAGCCCGAGGTTCAACCAATGCGGGTTTGTTTTTGACTGCCCAGACTGCTTGTAGCCATATTGCTAATATTGTTGATGAAGCTATGACCTTACAATCAGGTATAAATAAAGGAATATTAAAGCTTGAAAGAATTGCTGCTAAAATCAAGCATTTAAAAGATTCTGTGCGCCAGGAAGCTTTAGGCTTTAGCGCTCAAGGTGAAGAAAACGCACAATCAGCTGAGATAGGACAACGTAGAGCAATAGATGCTGCACAAAGGGGCCGAGTAGATATGTGGGGGCGCTTGGCTGCTGCTGAAGAAAAGCTCGCTTTGGTAGAAAAATCAGTTGAGTTTATTTGTGAGTATGCAAATGATTCTATTACTGCATCTGAAGCAGCTACAAATCAATTTCGATCTGCAATTGAAAAAGCAAAGGAGGCAGAACGACTTACCAGTCAAGTAGCTACTGCTCAAGCATCTCAAGATATTATTACTCAGGCCAGTCAAGCTATAGAAGATATGTATGAAGTAAGAGACGAGGCTTTAGAAGGTAAGGCTAAAGCAAAGAGCGAGTTAGATGAGGCAATCAAGACCCTGGCCTTGGCAAAGAGCTGGGCTCCTCAGGTTGGACGTGAAGTTGATGAGCTTTTAGACCGGGGCCAACAAGCAGTTAACAAGGCTCAGATGGCTTATAATGATGTTGAAACAACAGCTGCTCAAACTGTTAGTAGAATTGATAAACTTTACTTTAGGGTTGAAGCTGGAGTCTCGCAAGCATATCAATGGCAAAGCCAGGCTGAGGGTATAGTTGCAGGTCTTGAGACATTAAGAGACGAGGCTAAGACACTTACTAAGGAGGTAAAGCAACAGATTGAGCAGAACATCAAGACACAAATTAAAAGTATGACTGAGCGAATAAAGGCCCACAATAAGCTTAGAATTTCTAATCTCTTGGCTAAGCCAATACACTTTACTGTCAGGGCTATTTATAGAATCGGTCAAGGCATTAGAAGAGGGATTTCTGCTCTGGGACGGTTTATTGGAACTGGGATTGCAGGATTGATTTATCTTGGTGGAAAGATATGGAGCGCTGTAGGTTTAATGATTAAATTAGTTGCTTCTGCTCTAAAAGCAAGAATGGCTGAAGATAAAACCCCTGCACCTACTTTTGAGGAGAGGTATGGCGCTTCTCAAGCAGAAGTTTCCTCGGCTGCAGCAAGAATGGCAGAGATTGGAGACCGCTTAAAACAATTAAGAGGCACTATTATTAATTATGCTTCAGTAGGCCTGGAAAGTATTCAAGCTATTGTCAGTACGCACACTTCAGTAAGGAAGGTTGTTGGTGGACGAGGTGACTTAGAAAGAATCATTGAGCAAGTCAGGCCTGATCGTGCTCTTGGTCTTGGACAACAGCCAATAGCTCTTTTACCTCCACCTTCTAAGAACTGGGTTAACCTTCGTGAGTTGCTCGCTGAGGCCCAAGCAAACTTGTTTAGTCCTGATATAGGTGAAGTAGTGGATGGCCTAAAAGATGCTGTGCAAGAATCTCAAGCACTTGACAGCTCTAAAGTTGGCCATGCCATCATAGAAGCTGCAAGGCAGCGGATTGGCATGGGGACAGGTGAAAGCGAGATTATCGAAGTCAATATAGATGCAGGCATGTGGCCGAAGCTGGAAAAGAGGTTGTATCAGCCGCTTCAGGATTGGATTAGAGAGAGAACTGGTTCAGAGATAGTCGGACAGCTCATTGCGCAAGTCCTTGCTCCTACACTCATTGAATCAGGTCTCTTTGTTAACGGCGCAAGTCTTTTGTTATCCTGGGCGTTTGGGATACCTTTAGCAATAGCTCCACCATTCTTCGCATTACTCGGTTTGCTCCAGTTTGCATGGCATCTCCTGCACCTACCTGGAGCTAAAGGTGAGACCCTGTTGCAGAAACTTATCTTTGCGTTCTCACCTGCGAAGCTATCTATTACTGGCCTTACCATAGGCTTCTATTTCCTACAGCCTATTGAATTTAGTATCTTAAATCTCCTTCTTATTGTTCTCATCCCTCACCTCATGGTCAATTTTGCAAGAAAGATTCTTAATGCAAGTTCGAATGTCATAAATATAAAAACAGTGGCTGCCCGGGCCAGTGCACGTATAAGACGCACACTCGGCTTTGCCCTATCCGCAGTTCTCTCAATATCTCTTGTAGCATCTATAGTTTCGAGTATATTGCCGGAGATATTCTGGACATCTGAACGTGTGTCATTGTTCTATAATTATTTAAGACAGCAGCAGTCAATACGTATTATGGCAGAAGAGACAATTCATGCATTAGAAGAGGGCAACCGGGTTCAGGTAGCATATCTAAAGATACAGAATTTCCGTGAAATATTTAATCAATTAGGAGAAGATAACGAATTAGGGCATTGGTTGGGAGATATTGCCTTGGAAGTAATGCAACAGGAATTACAAATTCACATGGCTAAATTTTTAGAAGAGCAAGGACTTACAGGACTAGTTACGCTTCGCGGTCCTGAAATTTTCTTGTATTTTACAGGCGAGGCATTATTAGATGAAGAAGTTGTGCTTGGATGGTTAGAGGAGCTTATTTATGAAAGCAACTTTTGTCTAACTGTAATGCAAAGAGTAATAGATATGTTAGAAGAGGAAAAATCTGTCCGTCCTGAGAAAGGTGAAAGTTATGACCGTGTAAGACAGGCTATTATAAAGAAAGCTAAGAATTTATGTGCTGAGAGAGATATTCCTGCTTCAGAAGATAGCAATTTAGGAATTTATCTAAATATATATGGCGGCGTATCCAGAATAGGAAGTCTTGAAAGAAGAGCAGAAGATAAAGCTATTATAGAAGGAAAAAGAGAAGAAGAAGGCAGAAGAAGAACGCCAAGGACTGCTAAGGAAGCAGCTGAAGGCTTATTTTATGAGGCAATGGCTGTGTCCAAGGTTGCACAGGAGGCTTTGGCAATCAGAGGTTTTAGAGAGGATGAGAAGACTATTTTTAGATGGGTGAATAGATTTGATGAGTTACGACCACATGAAAAGCAGGAACTTACAGAAAAAATGAAAGGGTTTGAAATAGATATGAAAACAGCCGCTGGTCGTTGTATATTCAAATATTCAGATGCACATGAAGCCTACCTTTTTGCTAGGGCAAAACTTAGTAGTCGAGGAGAATTATTTAGTTTTATGAAAGTAGATATTGGAAAGTTGCATCAAGAAGGAGAAGATACTATACTCTCTTCAATTGAAAATTTTAGAAGGGCTGTTACTAGTGGGACAAAGGTAGAGATAAAGGATGCTGAGAGCAGGGTATTCAGTTGTGCTATCAGCCCTTGGTTATCTAAACCAGAGGTCAAGTATGTGATATATGCGCATAATGATTTATTTAAAGCTCTTGTTAACCAGCTTGCAAAAAGTATTGCCGAGGGTAAAGATGTTGATTATATTGATGCTACCGTCATTGTAGGAGGGGATGAATTTGCAAGGCTCATCTGGGATCCTGTTATAGATAGACTACGAATCCTTCGCTACGATCTAAGACAATTAGGAGGGACAAGTAGGCAGTGGGGCCCAACCATAGGAGATGCATATAAGATTATTGCTTCTAAGATAATAGCCACTACTTTACCAGAACATACACCTGATAGAATGATGGCTTATTTTGAGAACAGCGAAGAAGAAGTTGTTATTAAATTAGACCCGAAATTTAATTGGGAAACAATCAAAGCAGGTTTAGAAAAAGGTTGGCTTATTGAAGAAACTGGTGAAGACGAATATAGTGTAACTGGTAGATTTCCAGATGTAACAATAGAGGTTTTAGGAGAAGATGGTGATATGGTCAAGGTTGTGGCACGGCCGGCAGTGAGTATAGGAGAGGTGCAGCTTTCTAAAGAAGATATCAGAGCTTTGATTGGCGAAGGTAGAGACATTTCTACTCTTCAGGCGGAAGCTGATACTATTTCAGGTTTTCTCAAGATAGAAGCTAAAAAATGGCAGGCAGAACATCCAACAATAGAAGATTGGAAGTTACTAAGACCACATGAGAGACGAGAAATGTGTTATGGTGCGCTTGAGTTTAGTGATGAGAAGACAGGGATAGTTCCTTTATTAGAAGAGGAAAAAGATATAGATAGAATCTTAGCAAAGTGGGCTGATTGGATAATTGATAGCCAATCGGGCAGAAGAAGTAAGTCCTCACAGACAAGAGATTGGAAATTTGATGAGCCCCTCGCAGGAGGCATGGCCCAGAATAATGCGTCGTTAGTCTCTAAAGGCCTGGTTGCGATTGGATTTGCTGGATATATTATAAAGTTCTTGAATAGCTTGCCTTTAGTTAAACCATTGATCAAAGGAGATGATGGTAACAGTTTGTTTTTCACCTTAGGGATTTCACGCCTTAAAAATTTGGGGTTGGTTGTTTTTGTGTTATTAAGTATGGGCCTGAGCGCATGTGGCGAGATAATAACTACACCAGGGCTTGGACAGATCCCTACTTCACCCCCACCATCTACGGCTACTGCTGTTTATGAAAAGAGTTATATTGTTGAAGCTAAGATAGTACCATCTGCGACAGTTGAACAATTAATGGATCAGCTAATTGGTGCTGAAGACGCGGTCCTAATAGTTATCAACTATGATGAAGAAAAGGCTAAATATATATTTAATTTTTACGATGCAGCAGGACTGCCAGTAACTTATGTTAGCGAACTAACCACGGATGAAAAACGGAGTTATCCTGAACATGTTAGGGTAAGGGTTGAGGGAGTTGGAGAGGGATTTATCAGGAGGGATAAGGTCATTGTCCCCAGGATTATTGATAAGTCTCCTGTGGAACTAGCCCAAGAGCTGAATAGATTAGCCGAAGAAAACATAGAGCAAAATAGGTGGCCCATATATATCTTTCCAGAGATTCGTATAATAATAAATAGCATTCCAGATAACTTTCCGTTAGACGAGTATCTTGAGCCACCTGCAAAAAAAGCAGTGGTCCACTTTTTAAGGTTCATAACCCCTGCAGCTCTATATTACGATAAGTACGATAAGGAGAGCGAGGGGGTAGTTTGTGTAGATATCGTAGCAGTGTTTGTTCAAAGATATGGAAAGAAAGCCATTACATTTAAAAACGTAGATTATAGAATTCCAGAGAAAGCACCGAGGAAATTACAGTTTGATCTCTATCTTGTTGGGCTGTATAGACAAGACATGCTACCTCACGCTGTTGTAGTAGTAGATTTGGAAGGAGATATGGGTGATTTTGAAAATTGGTATTTTCTTGACACGCCCTATTTTCCAGCTCATTCCGAAGTTGTCATTTATGATCGAGTGACACTTGAGGTTGATGAAGTTACTTCTGAATTTCCCGTAACAATTATAGCGAATCATGACGTGCTTCAGGATTTTATCGTGGGTCCAGATGATGAGACAAGTTTGTTGCAGTTAGATGAGGATTCACACTCTGCTGCCTCCTGGATAAATATTGCTGCATCTTTTCAGACAGTTCCAGAAATTGAGCAAGACCATAGGGCATTGGCAGAATATCTTATAGAGAATGATGTGCCGTTTATACTATTAGGCGATAGTCTTATAGGTTTTAAGGAGTTTAGTGGGATGGTATTAAAGAAGAATGCTCCTCGTGATTTAGACGAAACTGCTATAGACCAAAGATTGACGGGAGCCGGACTTACAAATCTATTGGAAGGATTCTTCGCGAGCAATATTGTGCCAACAATAGAAGGCGGATTGCCAGATTTTATATCAGGTGTAGTTTATTTCTATGCAGGACTATGGATACCAGAGGGATTGTCAGGATTTGAAAGAGGTCTTCTAGTAAGAGGAGCAGTAGAAAGTGTATTTATGTCGTTACATAGTGAATGCCCTAATGCAGGTTTTGGTAAGATGGCTGGAGAATGGAGGGAATCACAGCAAGAAAATAAGGAACAATACGGTGCTATATTATTAGAGAAGCTTTCTAATCCAGAGAAACGCGGGGAATTTATAGATGCAATAAGAGCGCAGGCAGGTATTTCTGAAAGCGAAGTCGATAAAACAATAGAGGTGGTCGATTCAGCAGTTAGCGGCGAAGGTTTAGAAGAATGTGAAGCAAAGGTATACGGAACAAGAAAAGAGGTCTTAAGGGGCCGTGAGATCCTTACAAGGGCGATGATAGAATCAGAGATATGGAATCATAATTCCTCACTCTATGATATTTTAGAGTCTATATTTGGATTAGAAAGCGAAACTACTAAATTCGACTTGGCTGATATAGAGATAAGATGGCTGGAGAAGGAAGAGTATGAGGGTATAGAGTCTGACTTGGCGGAGAGGCATGAACGTATAATTCTCGAGAAGAGCCGCGCAATGATAGAAGCTGCTGAGGACAGCGATGGTAATTGGACGGTCAGGATACTATTTAATGCAGGGTATGATTCAATGGCTGGTATATTCCATCGCACACTAAAGGAACTTGTGCACGCAATGATTTTGAATGTCCAGGGGGAAATCCCTGCAGATTATTACAGAAATTGGATCTTTACAGAATTCATCGTAGGTTATCTACTCGCTGGAGGTATACTCGAAAGATTGGAAACAGATCCTGATTATGCTATAAAGCCAGAACTTATAGAACTTATGAAAAGGGCTGCCACAGAGCCTATTGAGGTATTGGGATTGGATAAGGAGGCATATTATCAAAGCTTGAGAGAGAATAACTCCATTGCTCAATTAGCAGAAAGAGAAAGGCCGAAGGCCCAACTTGTAGAGAGAGATGGTTTAGTATATTTGGAATACCCAGATACAAGAATCGAAGTAGCTAACCTTGATGAAGGAGGCAAAATATTTGGTAAATCCATAAGGGCCTGGGCAAGAGAACATGGCCTACTCATGAAAAAAAGCATATATTGGGCAGAGCATGAATTTAAAGACGAGCGTGCGTTTATAGAGCTTATGTATAACTTGCCTGTTGCGCAAGTAAGAAATAGGATTGAGAAATATATTTTAGCAATGGGACTTGAGCTTCCTGCAGCCTGGTCGTCAAAGATGAGATCTATGCGTCGAAGAGATAGCGGGGGTGAACCAACAGCATTAGAAAACCTGATTAAGTGGTATGTTGAAGAGCAGTTTAGGAAATTATTTGGCGTAATAAAGATAGAAGATATGTCTTTCCTGGATTTACCCATCTGGCCAGTTACTGCGTCTGGTGAAATTAATGCTGATCTAATTGGATGGATGGATGCGCCCAAGGCGCAAGCCCCGGCCGAATATTTCAAGGCAGAGAAGGCTAGTTCAAGAGAAATAATCCAGGATGCCCTACGGCTTGATTTGAAATTAGATGATGTAGCTATAGAGTTTGCTCTGCCTCTTGGTTACACCAATGACGGAGCTGTTATGCGGCCGGGTGTTAGTGATGGAGTCGAGGCTGTGTTAAGGGGCCAATGGGATACTGGAAGATTATATAGTTTTAGAGCCGCGCAGGAAGCAGTAGAGAGGGCGAGGATTGAGGAGCAGGCTGCGCGGGAGGCAATGTTGGAGGAGGCAAGATTGGCAAGAAGTATTCAAAGTTACTTGGGTGAAGGCCTTAATGATAAAGATGCACTGTTTTTAGCAGAGCGGTTTTGGGAATTTTTAAGAATGCTTTCTAAACAAGATCGAGATTATCTCAGAAAACGTGAAATGGCTACATTGGTTTTGATGTTAATAGCGGCGGTGTTAGGTGAGTCTACAAAACCAATGTTTTACGCTTACGAAGATCCTGAAAGGACCAACGAGTTTCTTAAACAAAATAGAGAAGCGTTAGCGTTTTTAGGATTAAGCGTTGTTGTTGATAAACGTAGTAAAACAGGAACAATGACAGCATTAGTATATAATCATGATTGGGTAGAACTTAAGTTAAAGGAATACGCAGAAGAATTATTACAGTATGGATGTGGGTCTTTAAAGTACGCAGTTAGTCAGGCAAAGAAAGGAGAATGTTCTGAGAGCGTAATGCAGCGAGCGCTGTTTGAAGAAGCCTCCCGTTATATAGATAACATCACTGATATGGAAACTCATATACCATTAGGTTTACTCCTTGGATATTTTCTTACAGATGTGCTGTGTTTTGCTGGTATGGAGTCTGTACCTGATGATCCGGATTTCATAACTGCACACTTGTCAGTTCTTGAGATTGTTGCCTATACTCAAGAGTTCGGTCAACTTGTTCAACAGTGGGATCAGTTGACGGGAATCGCTTATAAACTTATGTCTGCCTATGATCAGATGGTCGATGGGTTACCTACAGATGATTCAGATGTTCGAGGATTGGCCTCGAATGCAAACCCATGGCATAGGGAAAAAGTAGAACAGCCAGTTGAGGACAAACTTTCTATAACTGGTTTATCGGCTCAGATCGGTAGAGGGGTTCGTGAAGTATTGCCTTTATATTTTAAACATTGGGTAGATTATATAGAAAGGAGCCATAAAGGTATTTTAGCTGCTGCTGAGAGGGCAGAAAATAAAGGTGTGGCTGTAGTTTTAGGCGCGGGCCCTTGTATGGATATACCTCTATCAGAGTTGGTGCAGACATTTGAGAAGGTAGTATTATTGGATTTAGATGAAGAAAGCATGGAGGCAGCTAAAGAGGGTCTGCGTTTAGGGTTGACCAGAAGAGACTTAGCTCCCGAAGAAATAGAGAGCTTATTATCCAGGATTGAAATAAGGAAATTAGATATCTCCCTGATCGTCGCTAGATTATTAGATGAGGTCGATAAGATAATAGCTTCTTCTAAAGGATTGGATGAGGCAAGAGAGAGACTGATGGGTTTATTCGAAGAGGTTAAGCCAGAGGGCCAGCTGCCTTTTATGGACGAAGAGGTTGATTTAATAGTTTCTTCTATGTTTATATCTCAGATGTTTTATTATTTTAATGAATCTATGGAGATTAAACTTAGAGATAAGTTTGGGGCAGCGGGCTTGTCAGGCGGAGAGGATATTCAATGGTTGGTCTCTAGTAGTTTATTTAACTTAGATAAGATTTTATTCCCTCATATGAGAGAATTAGAGAGGATGCTTTCTCCCGGAGGTGCCATATACCTTTCCTCCGATGTTGCAGTGATATCTTGTTATGATACCCCGGAAGGAGAAACAGTAATTAAGGGTAGCTCTAATACACTTCCTTTATTTCATCTATCCGAGTTAGTAGATGATAATTTGATAATAGAAGATACTTCCACCTGGAGATGGAACTGTAAGCCGCATTCAGAATTGGGTAAGATGTTTGACGTGGAGGCATTGATATTGACAAGAAATTCAGCTGTAGCTGCTATGTCAGATAGCCAACACTTCCAATCTTACTCCCTCATTAGCCAGAGATTGGCTGAGCGTGCCGAAGGGGGAGATAAGGTAAAGGCGATAGGGATATTTCGACCTGCTATTAAAGAAATCGGGAGGGAAGTTCATAACTTGCGGCAGGAGGGTAGGCTGGACAAAGCAGGGGAATTCAGTAAAGTCCTTGCTGGAATTTATGAGGTAATGCGGAAATATGAGTTATTTACAACCGAAGCCGTAGAAGAGAAAAAGGTCTTTCCTGTAGCTCCAGCAGTTGAGCTTGGGGTTTCAGACATACAAAAAATAAAAGAAGAGATAGAGGGAAGAGGCGTGAAGGCTGGTGACAGGGTCTTGGTTATCTCGTCATTGAGCAGAGGAAGTATAGCCAGGCTCAAACTATGCTACGAGCTAATAATTGGATTAGAAGCGAGGCCTGTTTTTATCATAGGCGAAAGTGATGCAATAGATGAATTGATGCCCAAGGAGGAAAATTACGATGCGCTTCTTGATTTAAGAAAAGTGTTTACCTCAGATGACACGTTAAATTGTTTTAGTGAAATTATGGAGATTGATGAAGAACTAAAACATGCAGCAAAAGAAGGAGAATCCAACTTTTTAGGGGCAGAGAAAGACGATATCGTTATGATAACAACGGATTTTGAGAACAGCGAGGTCTTCCATATAGCTATTGGTTTGTATGATGCAGTAAAGGCAAAGGAATCAAAACCTTTTATTGTTATGCAGCCAGTCAAGTATAAAACAGGTGAGCTGATGGAGGATCCCCTAAGAGGAATCTTTGAACGAATAGCCCTTCGGGATAGAAAATCAGACCCTGTTTTCTACGTTCACCTCAATAGATATGCCGGGGAAGCCCCAAACAGGAAGATGGTCAGCGATGCTGACTATCCTGACATAGTTAAGCAATGCTTGGTAACTAATAGACTTTATGAAGTTGGGGCTGCAGGGATTGGTATGGAGACATTTTTACAGATAGGAGAGGTTGATTACGAAAGAGTAAGACGCTGGTCAAAGGCTTTAGTTGAAAGGAGTAAAAGAGGAATCCGCGCGGTAGAGGTTATTGATTCAGAGGGAAAGACACTGACAATTGATATTTTGGGCCAGCCTTTCATAGATGATATAGATGTGACAGAATCAGTCGATAATGGTATAAATTTGTATGGGTCAGAGGTGTGCGTAAGCCCTGTTAAAGGGAGCCATTTAACAAATGGCGAGTTGACAATTAATCATGTGATTGATGTAATGGGCGGATGGTCTATACTTGTTGATGAACCTATACGCTTGACTGTTAAAGAGGGCTTTGTAACAGAGATTAAAGGAGGCGTGGCCGCAGAAATTCTTAAGGATAGCATCATAGAGTCACAGGAGAAGACACGTGAACTTGCCTATAGGCTTGTCATAGAAGGAAAGATAACGCAAGAGGTTGCTGAAGAATGGATTAGGAACGTGCTGCATATAGGAGAATTCGCCATTGGTTTAAATCCCGACGCAAAAATCCTTATAAATTTGCTTAGCGATGAAAAGATTGCCGGGACGATTCATATTGCTTTGGGGTGTAATTTCAGTCAAGACGATAATTACGCTTATGCATTAACACACTATGATCTTATTGCCGAAGGCGTAAAAGTGGTATTTCATTATATGGATGGTGAGCATGAAACTATCTTGGAGCAAGGTCAGATTGTCATGAAAGTAGAATCAGAGGAACCTGTACAATCAAAGCGGCAGACAGCGGTTTCAGTTGAGGCATTGCAGTCCCCTATGTTACCCGGCGAAACCGCTGAGCCGCTTGATAAACGTGTTATAAGTATATTAACTTTTCTATTGCTGCCCATAATTTCTACCCTGGCGCTATTACACATTGAGGGAACTGTGTTCCCTGCCTTAGCTGCCAACATAGCTGACGCACAATCTCATGCTTTTTCACCAGAAGCAACACAGAACTTCCTTGAGAAGATTACCTTGTTCATTAAATCAAGGCCTGAGTTAGCCCTTCTTGCGCTGGGGGCTTGCGCGCTGTTTATGTGGAGATGGTGGAGGATAAGGAATGTTGATAGTCAGGTCTCTGCGCTCTTGCCAGAGGGCTGTTTGAGTCAGTTGGTTACATTTTTAAAGAGCAGATATAGGCTGGAGGATGAGGGTGTAGATCATGCCCATCTCCAGGCCAAGGTGGCAGAGGATATGGAAAATTTCAGCAGATACCAGGCAGCCCTAAGAACCGCGAACTAACAAAATAGGTTCACCTTAAGATAAATAAGTTAAAAAAACTTTTAAAATTTGACGAAGTATGGTAGTATTATTACAATAAGAACGCCATTAAAACTATTAGGAGGAAAGGAGGTGCAACTGGAAACGTAAAGCGAAAAATTAAAAGCGAAAAGTTAAAAAAAATATACGAGGAGGAGAAAGATGAAGAAGAGTTTAAGTTTAACGTTACTTGCAATAGCGGGTTTGATATTGTTCAGTATAGCAAGCTGTGGCGGGTCGAACGAGAGAGAGGCCGCAGACACTGCATCAGAAGAGAGGGTGCAATATGCCCAGGCAGACTATACTTATGGGTATGATGAAGAGGTGTATGATACATACGCAGAAGAAGAGCCTGCTGCAACTAATTTTAAGGCATTTCCTATCTATACTGACGGCAGGTCCCCGGATAACCACTATATTCTTTCAGGGTATATGGGAGATTATAGTGATATAGCTGTAGATCCGTCCTCGTTTGACAATCCTCATTCTGGCACTACCTCTATAAAGACAGTCTATTCAAACAAAGTAAGCCAGGGCGCGAGATGGGCTGGGGTATACTGGCAGAATCCGGCCAACAACTGGGGAGACAGGCAGGGAGGTTATGACCTTACCGGAGCGGCCAAGCTTAGTTTCTGGGCAAGAGGGGAGAATGGCGGTGAGAGGATCGAGGAATTCAAGATCGGGGGTATAACCGGCGCCTATGCGGATTCAGATGTGGCAGGCATAGGGCCAGTGCTTTTGACTAAGGAATGGAAGCAGTATGAGATAGACCTAAGAGGCAAGGACCTCAGCTACATAAGCGGAGGATTCTGCTGGGCAACTAACCTGGATGTTAATCCAGACGGAGCTACTTTTTATCTGGATGATATAAGGTACGAATAACCATATACACCGCGTAGGTGCGCGGTGCGCACCTACGCGGTGTAGCAGGTAAAACACTATGAAAAAAATACTTATAGCTATAATCTGTGTTGTTTTACTGGGCCTTGCGGGGTTTTTCCTCCTGCGCGGCCGCGGTCCAGAGAGATGTTATATAAAAAAGCTGGAAGGCAATCGTTTTCAGCTGATAGTGAACGATAAGCCCTATATTATTAAAGGTATGGTGTACAGCCCTGTGCCTATAGGCAAGAATCATGCGTATGATTTTTGGAGCGATCCGGCAAGGCCCCACCTTCACGACGGCAGGCTCATGAAGGAGATGGGCGTTAATACCATAAGGGTTTACAAGCCTGGCATAGATCAGAAAAAGACAAAAGATGCCATAAGAGGCCTTTATGGTAAGTTTGGGATCAGGACAGCAATGGGCCACTGGCTTGGTTTTTGGGATTTTCCAAATTACGCTGACCCATCTTTTAGAGAAAAGATAAAGAAGGATGTCCTGGATATGGTGAATACATATAAGGACGAGAAAGGGATCCTGTTGTGGATATTGGGTAATGAAAATAACGTATCTTTTTCTTATGGCCCCCAGACATTGAATCTGTGGACAACTCCTGAGATAGAGGCCATGGATGATCCTTATTTAAAAAGACAGGCAAGGGCCAGGATCTATTATTCATTTGTAAATGAAGTTGCACAGGCAGTTCACGAAATAGATCCAAATCATCCTGTGGTGTTGGCGAATGCAGAGCTTACTGACATAGATGTGGCAGGCGAGGTCACGCCGGATATCGATATCCTGGGATGTTCTATATATAGAGGTAAGTCCTTTGGCAGTTTCTTCCGCGGGGTCGCTGATAAGTTTAAGAGGCCCGTGGTCATAACGGAATTCGGCTGTGATAGGTATAACGCGTTTTTGAATGAAGAGGATGAGGGTGTCCAGGCAGAGTTTATAGAGGCGGAATGGAAAGAGATAGAGAGAAATACTTTTGAAGGCAATGGCGTCGGCAACTCTTTGGGTTGTTTTGTATTTGAATGGACGGATGAATGGTGGAAGTTTGACGAAAACAATGCGGCCAGCTGGTATGTCCACGATACAGCTGCCAGCTGGTCCAACGGCGCGTATTATTTTGACATAAAGGCGCCTCAGAATATGAACATAAATGAAGAGTGGTGGGGAGTATGCGCGATGGAAAAACGAGATAAAGGCCTCGACAAACGCAAACCCACCAAGGCGTACTTTTTGCTAAAAGAGCTGTGGATGTAGGGGCGCGGCAAGTGTTGTCATAAGGAATGTTTTTGTAAACGCGTAGAACCGTATCAGAACCGTATCAGTATTTTTGTAACCGTCTATTGACAAAAGAGTAATCGTATGATATACTTTTTCATCATTGCAGATGGAGAGGTATATGCGAGCAAAGCGTATCACATTATTATATCCTTTTGTGGTTATTGTAGTTGCGCTAATTTTTCCTACCGTATCATTTTCTTATTTACCCCCAGTTGAGCCTATTACCCAATATATATTAGATTTGTCAAAAGATATCAATCATTCTATTCAGGAGACAGATGAGTCGATGTTGTATAATTCCAGGGGAGAGTTGGTATTGAAGCTTTTTTTGTCTCCATGGGGAGAGCTGAAGGATGTTTATGTTTCTGAATCGTCAGACAATAAAGAGCTCGATAGTCTTTGCTTAAAGGCAGTTTGGCTGCATAAAAGATACCAGCCTTTTCCAGAGGAGCTTGGGGAGGGCGATCTATGGATAGATGTGCCGATTGTGTTTAGGGTTATTAATCGCGGAACCAATGCGGAAATAACAGGCATAAACGACGCGGTTGATATTGCATTGGAAAATCATATGGCAGCAAGGATAGCAGTCGAAGAGGTAGGACTTTCGAGGCTTAAGATTAGAGAGGCCAGGCGGGCGCTGTACCCGGCAGCGAGTTTAAACTATCTGGTGAGCACTGGAAGAACTACTGCGAGGACACAGGATTTTGAAGATAAGGAATATAAGGTCAGGTTCGAATATCCATTGTATTACGGGTGGAGGCTTAAGTATGCAGTAGAGCAGGCGATTTCGAATGTTAAGGCAACAAGACAGAATTATGATAAGGTAGTGCACGACCTGAGACTTGAAGTGGAGCTGGCATTTTATTCATATATAGCCAGTCATTCAAATGTCCGGTTACAGAGGGATCTTTTAAAGGATGTAGAGGAGATAGCTGATGCTGCGAAAAAGAGATTCGATCGTGGACTAACTACCAGGTCTGAATTTTTGCAGGTAGATTCCCAGCTGAAACAGATTACCTATCAGGTGGCCTCTGCCGAGAATGATTTGAGCATGGCAAAACTTACCCTGGCCCAGGCAATGAATATTGTAGATCCGGAGCGCCTGGGGGATTTGATAGATATAGACAGAGATTTAATGGATTTGAAAGATAGAGAACTGAATGTGCCGTTGGAGGAATGCGTAGACATTGCTTTTAGATACAGGCCAGACTTGAAGACAAAAGAGCATATGGTAGAGTTTGCTGATTATGGCCGCAAGATTGCGCAGAGCAAGGATCAGTTTAAGGTGGATCTTACCGGTTCATACGGAAGCTCTGGCGGGGCATATGAAACCGAGACATTAGAGATGGCCACTGATTGGTTTTTTGGCGTAAAGGTATCAAAGCCCCTGGGCGGCAGCACTATTGCTGCTTCTTATACAGGGAATGAGACGAGCGAGAAACACGGCGAGTCTTCAAGGACAGAATCCATCAGTAAGTCTTTGGAGTTTGGCATACTTGATAATCTCCAGAGTTTTTCTGAAAAGAAATCCAGCGAGATAGCATCGAAGAAGGCCATGGATGAATTGGAGCAGACAAAGGAGGCCATTACAAGAGAGGTAAAAGGCTCTTATTTAGATTATAAAAAGGGCCTGGCCCAGGCAAGGGCCAATCTTAATAAGATTCAATATAGAAAGGAAGAGCTAAAGATTGCAAAGGCGCGGGCAGGACTGTACGGTATATCATTTTCAGAACTCCTTCAGGCGCATATCAGCCTGACTGACGAGAGATCATTTTATATAGAGTCTCTTGTAAGTTTACATCAGTCCCTGGCAAGATTGAACAAGGCCACGGGCTACGCCCTGTTTTTGGATAGCGAGAATTTACTCCGAGGCTTAAGTTCAAATTATCGTAGAGAATTTGAACTTGTTTAAGCAAGGAGTAATAATTGAAGTTTGTCCCGTCTCGTAACCAGTGCCAAAATTCTGTTCCATAATTTTGGCACACTCGACGGGATTAATTCGCACCTTCAAAGAAGCTAAACGTAGAAGATTGGTTTACGTCATCCCATGGATGACGTAAACCAAGTGCTCATTATATGAAAAAGACAAAGACATTACTAATAGGTTTTATACTTTTGTGGGTGGTGGGATTTTTGGTTGTGTGGGGTGTTTCGCTTTTTAAAAAATACCCGATTAAAAATATAAGTATCCCGTGGATCAAGGCAAAGGACGAAAAACAGGCTGTTGATGTTGAGGGCGCGGGCCCTGAGGAGAGGCCGCAGAGAGATGCGATACCTGTCAGGTGCTACAGGGTGAGTTTGACTGATTTTAAGGATGATCTGCCTGTATTAGGCAGTGTGAGGGGCAGCCTGGAGATAGGGCTTAAGTTTGAAATCAATGGGGTAATAGAATCTATAAATTTCAGAGAGGGTGATGTTATTTACAAAGATGATTTGATAGCGACCCTGGATAAAAAGGATGTAGAGCTAAAGGTGCAGTATGCCAAGAGTAAATTAGAGTCCACCAAGGTGCAGTCTCTTGCGGCAAAAAAGAAGTTGGATATTTTTAAAAATCTTTACGAGATAGGCGGCATTATAAAGGCAAAGCTGGAAGAGGTGGAGCTGGAGGTGCAGGGCGCAGAGCTTCAGGTTAAGTCAACTGAGGTAGAGCTTGCTTCAGCGGAATCAGAATACAGGAAAGCAGACCTTTATGCGCCTCGTGACGGGGTCATGGGCTCAAGGGATGCAGAGGTAGGGGAATTTGTCACCCCGCACGACAAGATTGCTACGCTATATGATACATTTGAGGTGTTTATAGAACTTGGCATAGTAGAAAAAGACATAGACAAGATTGCCCTTGGCCAGGATGTGACGATTACAGTGGACGCGTATCATGGTATGGACTTTAAGGGGGCAGTGGATAATGTATTTCCTATAATCGAGGGAAAATCCAGGACCCTTACTGTAAGGGTGGGGATCCAGAATCAAGAGGCATTGCTTTTGCCAGGCATGTTTGCCAGGGCCATGATTACGGTTGCCGAGTTTTACGATGCGATAGTCGTTCCCAGCATGAGTTTAGACAAGACAGATGAAGGCTATAATATCTTTACTGTTGACGAAGAGACGGGAACTGTTTCTTCCCGGATCGTGCAGGTGGCATATGTTACCACTGATTATACTGTTATAGAATCAGGCCTGTACGAAGGCGAAGTGGTAGTGACCGACGCGCCGCAGGAACTGAAAGACGGCATACCAGTTAATGTCATAGAGATCGAGGAGAGCATTGCAGAAGATCAATAAAAAACTTTATAAAAACTAAAGTGAAAAATGAAATTACCAGAATTTTCAGTAAATCGACCTGTTACGACCTCGATGTTTTTTATTGGGGTGTTGATGTTAGGGCTTATATCCCTGACACGTCTTCCCCGGGAGCTTTTCCCTTCCATTACCTACCCGCAGCTTACAATAGTAACGACATATGAAAACGCCGCTCCTGAAGAAGTAGAGACCCTTATTACAAAGATCATAGAAGAGGCAGTCGGCACGGTGAGCAGGCTCAAGCGCATAAGCTCTGTTTCCAAGGAAGGAGTCTCGATAGTTACTGCTGAATTTAACTGGGGCACGAGTATGGATTTTGCCTCGCTGGGTGTCCGCGAAAAAATAGACCTGATCAAGGAAAGATTACCCCTTGGTTCCTCTGACCCCATAGTAATGAAATTCAATCCATTTGAACTCCCTGTTATTACGCTGAGCGTCACCGGGCAAAAACTGCCTTCAGAGCTTCTCAGGCTTTCGAGGAGGTTTATAAAGGACGAGCTCGAGAAGGCCGAGGGCGTGGCCTCGTGCAATATAAGCGGCGGGCTGGAAAGAGAGATAATTGTTTCTGTGGACAAAGGAAGACTGAGCGCTTCTAATGTCTCTATTACAAAGGTGGTCGAGGCATTAAGGACGTCAAATTTAAATTATCCGGCAGGCACGATAGATGAGCATTTTTATGAGTATCTGATCAGGACAATGGGAGAGTTTGAGATAGTCCCGGAGGTCGGACAGACTGTTGTGGGAAGGGATGAACAAGAACAAAGGTTTGGCCCGCAAGAGGCCCAGGGCGCGTATATGGCAAAGAAGGAGCCGCGTCTTATTTACCTGAGGGACGTTGCCTGGATAAGCGATACCTTTCAGGACAAGACAAGCATATCCCGTTATAACAGTGATGAGAATATATCAATATCAGTGCAGAAGCAGGCAGGTGTAAATACCATGCGGGTTGCCGAGAAGGTCAGGGACAAGCTTGTAAATATAAAGAGGGATCTGCCGGGCGGGATGGACGTCGAGGTGATCTACGACCAATCTATATTTATCAGGCAGGCGATACGCGGTGTTATGGACGCGGCTGTCCAGGGAGGCGTGTTAGCGTTTTTAGTGCTTTTTGTTTTCTTAAGAAACATAAAGGCCTCGATGATCGTGGCCTTTTCCATGCCGATATCCATCATGGCCGCGTTCAGCCTTATGTATTTTAACGGGATCACGCTGAACATGCTTTCACTGGGTGGACTTGCGCTCGGCATAGGTATGCTGGTCGATAATGCAATAGTTGTAATCGAAAATATATATAGTCATATCCAGAAGAAAAAGGGCGCGAAAGAGGCATCGAAGATCGGGGCGAGCGAGATGGCAGGCGCTATATTCTCGTCAACGCTCACCACCGTAGCTGTCTTTTTGCCGATGATATTTGTCGTTGGCGTAGCAGGGCAGTTGTTTAAGGAACTGGCTTTTACTGTGACGTTTTCGCTCCTGGCGTCTTTGATAGTAGCCCTTTCTTTGATCCCGCGGCTGGCAGCAGCAGGGGGCAGAGGTTCTGGAAAATCAGCAGCTGTTAATGCTGCCAAAAAACCAGGTCAAGCATTTGGGTTAGAGACTATTTATTCCAGGATGATACCAAAGGTCCTGAAATACAGGTGGCCTTTTTTAGCCGCAATCTTTTTGATATTTATTTTAAGCATGGGCCTGTTTGGGTTTATAGACAAGGAATTCATGCCAAAGGTGGATCAGCGCGAATTCATTATGAAGCTGAATATGCCCAGCGGGACAAAATTGGAGATCACAGATTATGCTGCAGGAAAGATAGAAGAGACACTTTTCAGTATGGAAGAGGTGGATGGCGTAGCTGTAACTATAGGTTCGACGAAGAAAAGGGATTATGCCCAGGGCATCGAGACCTTGGGTTCTCACCAGGCCCAGATAGTAGTGAGCCTGAAAAAAGAAAAAAATATGATTCCTACTTCCGCGCTGATAGAGAGGCTGAAGATCGAATTGGACAGGTTAAACCTGAAAGGCGCAGGGATAGAGTATATCCTGCAGGAGAGCTTTTTCAAGTCAGCGCTTCAGGGATCTGCGCCTATTGTTGTTGAGGTAAAAGGAAAAGACCTTAAGAAAATAGAAGATGTCTCCCGCTGCGTTGAAGACGGGCTTTCAGATATAGAGGGCATATACGGGATACGCACCAGCCTTACCAGTCCTTCTCCTGAGACAAAGGTGAATATCTTGAAGGACAGGGCTGCTCTTTATAATCTCTCAACGAGCGCGATTGCCCTTGCCGCGCATACCGCTATAAAAGGAGTGGTTGCTACCAGATTTAAAGAGGAGGGAAGGGAGATAGATGTCAGGGTGAGGTTGAGAAAAGAAGACCGTTCCCGGCTTTCGCATATTAGAAATATCCTTGTGCATTCGCCGCTTGACATTGAGGTGCCGTTATCAGAAGTAGCGTATATAACACAGGGCCTGGGGCCGAGCGAAATAAGAAGACTTGATCAGCAGAGGGTGATCTTAGTAACAGCAAATATAGCAGACAGGGCCCTGGACAAGGTGATAATGGATGTGGATGCGTTAATAAAGGAGATCGAGAGAGAAATGGCCGGAGAACTCGGGGGAATAAAGGAAGGAGAAGAAAAAGATATTACCCTGTCCCTGTCAGGAGAGAGCCAGCAGATGAATGAGTCTTTTAAATCTTTAAGGTTCGCGCTCTTATTATCAATACTCCTGGTTTACATGATAATGGCATCACAGTTTGAATCCATGTGGCAGCCTTTTATAATAATGGTCACTGTCCCCCTGTCTCTTATGGGCGTGCTGGCCGCATTGTTTGTGACTCAGACGCCGGTAACTGTCGTGGTCATGCTCGGGGTTATCATACTGGGCGGGATCGTTGTTAATAATGGTATTATATTGATAGACTCCATAAACAGGCTGCGCGCGAGAGGCGTTGAATTGTTCGAGGCTGTTATTGAATCAGGAAAGATCAGGCTCAGGCCCATACTCATGACGACTATGACCACGGTATTAGGCCTTTTGCCGCTCGCGCTTGGCATTGTAGAAGGAGCAAAGCTTCAGAGCCCCATGGCAATAACAGTGATGGGCGGCCTTGTGGTCTCAACAGTCCTGACGCTTTTTGTCATACCCTGCATTTATACTATTGTTGCCTCGCGCCTGCCGCAGGTTCAGCCTGTTATAGAGCAGGGTCCTAAAAAGCCAACGGTTATTACGCTGTTGCCTCCTTCATCTCCCTTAGAACTAAATAAAAGACAGGCTGAGTTGATCGAGCATCTGAAAAAGGTAAAAAAGATCACGCGCAAAGAATACGCCCTGGAGTTCAAGATCTCAGTGCCGACCGCAGCCAGGGATTTAAAGGAATTGGTGGATAAAGGAATCCTAACTGCCAATGGCCCTCTTGGCCCTGGGAGATGGTATGAATTTATCTGAGTTTTCAGTCAAACGGCCGATTACCATATTTATGCTATTCTTCGGGATATTGCTCCTGGGGGCCGTGTCTTTATTACGCCTGCCTGTTGAATTGAAGCCCAACATAGCATATGGAGATATAAGTATAATCGTGGCCATAAGAGGCGGCATGCCTCCGCAGGAAGTCGAGACCCTTGTTACCAGGCCTATAGAAGAAGTGGTGGGCACAGTCAGTTATCTGGAAAACATATACTCGACCTCAAAGGCAGGCGAATCCAGGATATGGCTTGAATTCGAGCCAGGCACTAATATGGATTTTGCCGCGCTTGAGGTAAGAGAGGAATTCTCAAAGATAAGGGATATGCTTCCCCGCGAGATAGAAAAACCCATAATAGCGCAGTATAAAGAATCTGATCTGCCTGTGCTTTTATTGGCGGTCACCGGCGAGGGATATACGCCTGAGATGCTGAGGAAGGTCGTTGATGAAGAAATAAAAGAACGCATATTGCGCGTAGAGGGTGTTGCAAACGTGGATGTGTACGGCGGCAGGGAACGCAAAATCCTGGTCGAGGTGGATAAGGATAAGCTGCATCAGTACAATGTGCCCATGGAACGGGTTGTCAGCGCGCTCGGCGCAAATAATCTGAATCTATTAGCCGGCGGTATCGAGCGGCAAAAGAAAAAATACCTTGTAAGGATAATAGGAGAATTTAAGACCCTCGAAGATATAGAGAATATAGGCATCTTTGCGACGCCTCAGGGCTCTATAATTAAACTTAAAGAGATTGCAAAGGTAAAGGATTCTTTTCTGGAGCCTACGAATTATGCCAGGACAGATATAGAGCCTGTGGTTTCTATCTATATACAGAAAGAGTCAACCGCGAACACGATCCATGTTGTATCAGACATAGAGGAGGAGCTCGGCCGTTTAAAGAAGGCGCTGGATAAAAATATATTCATAAAGGCGACATTGAATCAGGCAAATGCGATAAAGGATGCTATAGATGCTGTCAAGGCCTCGCTTCTTTACGGGGCAATACTTGCGGTTATGGCGCTTTTATTGTTTTTAAGGGACCTGCGAGTGACTTCTATAATCAGCGTTACGATCCCGATATCGGTCATGGCCACATTTATAATGATGTTTTTTCATAAGATATCTATAAATGTCATGACGTTAAGCGGACTTGCGCTCGGTATAGGAATGCTGGTTGATAATTCTATCGTGGTGCTTGATAATATTGACAAGAAGAAAAGAGGTATTAATTTTTCTAACAAAGGGGAGTGGATAAAGAGATTCAGAGAGGCAGTTGTGAGCGGCGCTTCAGAAGTGGGGCTCGCAATACTGGCTTCCACTATTACAACGATAATCGTGTTTCTCCCTTTTATCTTTGTAAATAAGGCGACCCGTATGCTCTGGAGCGGACTTACGCTGACTGTGACATATTCTCTTCTGAGCTCACTCCTGGTTGCATTGACGCTTGTGCCTATGCTGTCGGACAGGATAAAGCGGATGCCGGTTAGCGTAAAGCCCAGGAAGGCCATGTTTAAAAAATTAAGGGATCTCAGAGATCCTTCGGCCTTACGGCCTCAGGATGACCCCTCGGTAATCGGAAGAAATACCCCGAGGGGTCAATTAAATATTTCTGGCAGGATAAAAGGCGCTTACAGGAGATTGCTTGGTATCGGGTTAAAATTGAGGTATATATTTGCATTAGGGGCCTTTGTGCTTTTTGTATTAGCCCTGATACTGGGGTCCAAGTTGGATAGGGAATTTTTTGCAGGCACAGAAGAGGGCCGCTTCACCATGTTTGTAGAGTTAGAGCCCGGCGCAAAACTTGATGTTACAGATGAGATGGTTAAGGAGATGGAGAACCTTCTGATTGATATACCGGAGATAAAGACATTTACTTCGCGCGTCGAGCCGTGGTCGAGCAAAATATACGTAAAGCTCCTGCCGCTTGCCCAGAGAAAACGTTCAACAAAAATTGTCATAGACGAGATACGCGAGACTGCCCAGTCTATCGAGCAGAAATACAAAGGCGGCTTTATCTATTTTTCAGAGATAGTGGAAAAAGGACTTGAGGAGATAGTGGTAGACCTTTATGGTTATGAATATGAGATATTAAAGGAACTGGCGGTCTCGATTGCCACGAGGCTGGGGACTATAGAAGGTTTCCAGGATATCAGGATGTCCAGGATCAGCGGAAGGCCTGAATGGGGCATTACCGTGGACAAGGAAAAGTCGGCCATGTATGGTTTGAGCACGAGAAACATAGCAGATACTCTTCATTCCGAGATAAGAGGGTTGAGGGCAACGCTGTATCATACAGAGGCAAGAGAGGTGGCGGTCGTGTCCCGCCTGAGAAAGGAAGACAGGGACCGTTTAGACGATCTGAGAAAGCTGGTGCTTTTTTCAGAGCAGGGGTATCCGATATTATTAGAGCAGGTCGCAGATTTTACCCCGCAGATAGGCTCCAGTGAGATAGTGAGAAAGAACAAGATGAGGGTCGTGCACATAAGCGCCCTCATTACAAAACATTCGCTTATAGACGCGGTCCAGATGGTCAGGAATAATCTAGGCGACATGGAATTTCCGAAGGATTATTACTGGAGGATAGGCGGGAATTATGAAAGGAATCTGAGAAATGAAAGAGAGCTCTGGGCGTTTCCCACAGGCGTATTATGGATAACGATATTTCTGGTTTACCTGGTGCTTGCCTCGCTCTTTGAATCCTATGCACAGCCGTTTATTATAATGATATCTGTGCCGCTGGCGATCATAGGGGTGATCGTTGCGTTAAAGATTACGGATAAACCAGTGAGCCGCGGGGTAATAATAGGCGCTATTATGCTCGCCGGGATAGTTGTCAATAATGCGATTGTCCTGGTCGATAGGATAAATTTTTTACGGGACAGGCGAGCAACGAATCTATTTCACTCACTAATCGCTGCCGGCGAGGACCGCCTCAGGCCAATAGCTATGACGACATCCACGACCATACTTGGGCTTGTGCCTATGGCATTTGATAAGAGTGAATCAGCAGGGCTGTGGTCGCCTCTTGCGATTACTGTCATAGGCGGAATGGCATCCTCGACGATATTGACGCTGTTTTTGGTCCCGAGCATCTATTTGATTTTTGAAGATATGAAAAATATAAAAAATATAATTAGACTAAGGAATTAGGGTTTGTCTTTAGGATTTTATAAAAGATCAAGATTTCTATTGACAAGTGTAATACGAATAGATTACAATTGTAATATAGAAAGGTTACAGGAATGGATATCTCTAATATATTTAAATCAAAGACCCGCAAGGCACTTTTTAGGCTTTATTTCACAAACCCTGAAAACGAATATTATTTAAGGGAACTAGAGCGCCTTCTTTATATTCCCGTGAGTATGGTTCGCAAGGAGCTTCTGCGCCTGGAAAAAGAAAATATATTTTTCTCTCACAAAAAAGGGAACCTTGTTTATTATCATCTTAATAAATTATATCCTTTATTCAGTGAACTAAAAAGCATTGTGTTTAAAACGGTAGGTACGGAAGGAGTTTTAAAACAAACTCTTAGTAAAGTTAAAGGAATTGAAGCAGCTTTTATCTATGGGTCATTTGCCAAGAATAACGAGAATGTCGCAAGTGATATTGACCTGTTCGTTAAGGGTAATATCGATGAAGATAGTCTAGTAAGAGAAATAAATAAGATAGAGAAATTACTCAAAAGAGAAATCAACTATACTTTATACACACATGAGGAATTCAAGAAGAAGAAAGTTAAAAAAGATTCATTTATTTGGGATCTCCTGGAAAACCAAAAAATATTTTTAATAGGAGATAAAAATGGCTTATGAAAAATTTATAGAAGAGTATTTAAGTAAAGAGCTGCTTAAAAAACAGAGGCCTAGTTTTGATGCAGTTGAAAAACTTATTATACGCAGCGCCAAAGATCTAAAAACTGCAAAAGCAAATCTGAATATCGATGAAGGAGTTGCTTATACGGTAGCTTATCTTGCTATGCTGCGTGCTGGCCGTGCATTTATGCTTTTGAAAGGATTTCGCCCTGTAGGCGGTTATCAACATAAGACTGTTGTGGAATTTATGGCGCAATGTTTAGGGGAAGAATATAAAAGTATAATAGAGCGTTTTGATAGAATGCGAAGAAAGCGTAATATTTTTACTTATGAGATTGATATAACAATTTCTCGCACAGAGGCAGAAGGTGCTTTTGATACAGCGGTGAAATTTGTCAATTTAATTAAAGATGTTATAAAGAAAGAAAATCCACAAGTACATTTTAAGTTCTAAATTGTCCAGCGCAGCCATGGTTCGACACGGCCTTTGGCCTTGCTCACCATGGTTCTGAGCAAGGCCATTCGACTAACGCTCAGGGCGCGTCGAAGGGCCACATTTGCAAATACGAGCAGTATTTGATAAGATAATCTAACAGGACTTTGTTAATTTTTGAGCCGTTTCTTAAATCTTTCTGATTTAATCTTATATAGAGAAACAGCGATTTCTTTGTTCTTTGATAACAAAAACGCAGAGTCAATGATGATAAGAGAACCGACCGCTCGTTTACATTC
>JAHILY010000072.1 GCA_018896815.1 Candidatus Omnitrophota bacterium
TACATCTTCGTCTTTAGAGATAGTTTTAAGATTACGTCTGATTATAGACTTAACTTCTTTAACAGTAGGCATCTTCACAGCACCAGATATCTTATGCTGGTCACAATACACACACTTATACGGACACCCTGCGTGGGGAATAAAGACAGGAATGATTTTCATTGCGGTTATTTCTTCTTGTGGAATAAAAGTGTAACCAAGAACACTATGGTGAACATGAAAAGATTTCCTATGGCAAACGCCTTCCAGACTATAAAATCACTCTTTAAGGCAGAGGGGAGCATTGCTAAAAGGCATAGCCATATGCCTACAGCCCAGTATATACTTATGTCATCTGAGGAACGGCGCTTGATTATTCTTATAATAAGCGGGATGTTCCAGAATGGCATAACTAATGAAGCTACTAATGCGATTTTGTCTATCATATTAATTCGCTTCGCTCATTAATACACGAATGACCACAAATCAAAAAACCAAATTACCACGAATTATTTTTTATTCGTGGAAATTCGTGCATCATGCCTTGCCTGCGCTTCCGAGCACGTGTTCATTCTTGTGCTTGTACATCTTTATGAGCTCTGTTCTTGCAGGACCCAGGTATTTGCGCGGGTCAAATTCCTTTGGAGAATTTGTAAAGACCTCTCGTATCTTTGCTGTCACTACAAGTCTACCATCAGTGTCTATGTTTATCTTGCACACTGCTGACTGAGCAGCCTTTCTTAATTGATCCTCAGGTACGCCTGCAGTCTGCTCAAGTTTTCCACCGTATTTGTTTATAAGGTCCACATACTCTTTTGGAACAGAGCTTGAGCCATGCAAGACTATTGAAAATCCAGGGAGACGTTTTTCGACCTCTTCCAATATATCAAATCTTAATTCCGGAAGGTCCTCTCCTGGCGCTACCTTGAATTTATACGCGCCGTGAGAGGTGCCTATTGAGATCGCAAGCGAGTCTACGCCTGTCTTTTTAACAAACTCCTGCACCTCTTCTGGGTGAGTATAGTGAGATTTTTCATGGCTCACATCATCCTCTATGCCTGCCAGTACGCCAAGCTCGCCTTCTACTGTTACATCGTGTTTATGCGCGTATTCTACTACCTTCTTTGTCAGAGCGACGTTTTCTGCGAATGGTTTACCTGAACCGTCTATCATAACAGAAGAAAACCCCGACTCTATGCAGGATACGCAAAGTTCATACGTATCGCCATGGTCCAAATGAAGCGCAACAGGTATCTTTGACCCAGCGTCCTTTACTATTTCAAGCGCACCCATTGCCATATGCTTTAATAAAATCTGGTTGGCGTATTTTCTTGCTCCAGATGATACCTGAAGTATTACAGGAGATTTGCTTTCTATGCAGGCAGTGATTATTGCCTGAAGCTGCTCCATGTTATTAAAGTTATAAGCTGGGACAGCATATTTTCCAGCCATTGCCTTCTTAAACATCTCCCTTGTGTTAACAAGTCCCAGTTCTTTGTACGACGCAGCCATGATTTTATCCTTCCTGTTACACCGCGTAGGTGCGCACCGCGCACCTACGCGGTGTATGTGGTTATTATATCATCTAACTTTACACTCTTGCAATGCTAAAGTTACGCTCGGTGAATTTGATGATGTCGTTCATCATCTTTACTGACTCCACTGGATATCTGCCCACAGCAGTCTCCCCAGATAACATTACAAAATCTGTGCCGTCTATTATGGCATTTGCCACGTCAGTGACCTCTGCCCTTGTAGGCCGAATATGTTCGGTCATGTTCTCCAGCATCTGAGTAGCTGTGATAACAAACTTTTTCTTTTTATTGCATTTTTTGATAATCTTCTTCTGGATTACAGGAACTTCATATATAGGCACTGAAACACCCATGTCCCCCCTTGCAATCATGATCCCGTCTGATGAATCTATAATCTCGTCAATATTTCGAATGCCGTCGCGGTTCTCTATCTTTGCAATAACCTGACATGTCTTGCCTACCCTGTCTCTAACTGCCAATATATCTTTCCTGTTCCTGACAAACGATTGCGCAATATAGTCAACTTTATTGTCTATGCCAGAATTAATATCCTTTTTATCCTTATCACTCAAGACTGGGAATCTTAGATGTGCGCCGGGGATATTAATACCTTTATGTTCTTTTAGAACTCCGCCGACAACAACCTCTGCCCTGATCCCCTTCTTCTCAATCCCCTTTATCCTTAAAACAATTGTGCCGTCGTCAATATAGATATGTCCAGCGCCTCTGATACTATCAATAGGTCCTTCATAATCAAACGGGATAATGCCTTTTTCCTCGCAAACATGCTTCTTTTTAAGCAGTACGACCTGGCGCTTTTTAAGTAAACGAGTCCTAGAACCCTTAAACCTCCCTACCCTTATCCTCGGCCCTTCCAGATCCTGCAAGACCCTTATATGGCGCCTGTATTTTTTATTCACGCGCCTCACAAGATTTATCCTTCTTGCATGGCTATCTAAATCGCCATATGAAAAATTGA
>JAHILY010000073.1 GCA_018896815.1 Candidatus Omnitrophota bacterium
ATCTGCAGAAACAATTAAGGATGCTGCCAGAAGGCAGGTATAGGGTGGAGAAGGACTGGTGAAGAATTTCAAAACCCGCAATTTATTAATCAATTGCGGGTTTTGAGAATACATAAATATGAAAAAGATTATATTTACAGTTTTATTTATACTCTCAGCAAGTATTTCTTATGCTGGTGATGTCTCTATATCTGCGGATGTGGACAGGCGCCAGATCGCCCTGGATGAACAGCTCATGCTTACAATAACTGTGAGCGGCAGCATATCAAACATTCCGCAGCCAACCATGCCAAGCCTGGACGGCTTTACAGCATATTCATCTGGCAGGTCTCAGAATCTCTCAATAATAAACGGTCAGGTAAATAGCTCGGTTACATTTACCTATGTGCTTGTCCCCAATGATACAGGTGATTATACTATAGGGCCGTTTAGCATTGATTATAAAGGAAATACATATTCAACTGATGTTATAAATGTAAAGGTCGCGCCCAGGTCAGCGCCTCACCCGCAAACCCCGTACCAAAATCAAAGATTTGGTACGGGGCAAACGCCATCTTATACATCTCCTCAAGAGGACACAAGCCCTGGCCCACAAAGAGAATTATTCATAGAGACCTATGTAGATAAGCTCAGGGCCCATGTGAATGAACAGATAACCCTTACATTTGCTTTTTATCAGGCAGTAAATCTGTTTGAAAATCCCAGATATAACCCGCCTTCAGCTACAGGTTTCTGGACAGAGGATATGCCGCCCCAGAACAAATATTATAAGATGATAAATGGGAGAAAATACCTTGTTACAGAGATAAAGACCGCGCTCTTTGCAACGAGTCCAGGTGGATTTACAATAGGCTCAGCAATGCTTGAGGCAAGCGTAGAAGACCTGGAGAGATTTTCCTCCCGCAGCCCTTTTGATATATTTGACAGAGACCCATTTAGCATGTTCAGGAGGGGGAAACCTATCATCCTCACTACAGACCCTATTATAGTCGAGATATTGCCATTACCAGATGAAGGTAAACCAGCAAATTTCAAAGGTGATGTGGGCATACTTGATATAACGGTTAATATAGATAAAGATAGCGTTGAAGAGAATCAGCCTGTGACCTTGACCATAAAAATAAGGGGACAGGGAAATATAAAGACAATATCTTCTCCCATCATTCCTGAGGCCAGTGATGTAAAGCTCTATGACTCAGCCAGCTCTGAGAATATTTCCAAAGATAATTATGTGGTGCAGGGAGAAAAGATATTCGAAAAACTTATAATACCTAAGCGATCAGGCGCTCTTACCATAGGCCCAATAGAATATTCTTATTTTAACACCTCAGAGAAAAGATATATCGAGAAAAAGATCGGCCCTATTATTATAAATGCGAGTGAGGCAGAAGATAAAGGCCCTATTGAGAGCTCTATTTTTCTCCCGGGCATTACAAAGGAGGAAATAAAGCTGTTTAAAAAAGACATCTCGTATATCAAGACTAACCCTGTAGATCTAAGGCCCAGGAGGTCAGATATATATAAAAACAAAGTATTTATCTTACTAAATATATTACCGCTATTAATACTTATATTCCTTTATATATATGACTCACACAAGAAAAGGCTTTTGACTGATGTGGGTTATGCGCGTTCCCGCCGCGCAAAAGCTGCTGCCTCAAAGAGGCTTAAGAAGGCGAGACAGATTATGCTGAAAGAGAATACAAAAGAGTTTTGCGCTGAGATCCATAAGGCTGTAATAGAATATGTGGCTGACAGGCTGAACATCCCGCATGCCTCTATTACCGAGGATTTACTTGAGGAAAAATTAAAGACAAAGGGAATCTCAGATTCAGTTATACAAGAGATAAAGGAATTCTTTAGCATTTGCGATATGGCCAGGTTTGCATCAGCCAGATTTACAAAGGAAGATATGCAGGCAACAATTACAAAGGCTGCAGATATCATTTCAGAGCTCGAAAGGATGAAATGAGAAAAATTTCATATTTTATCATTATAGTTTTTATTTTTTGCGGCACAGCCTTTGCGCAGCCGCCAGAGCATATTTACAGAAAGGCAAATTTAAATTATGAGAACGAGGCATATGAAGAGGCAGTTTCTTTATATGATGAGCTTGTAAAGATGGATAGGGTATCTCCAGAGGTATTTTATAATCTTGGGAATAGTTATTTTAAATTAAAAAAGATCGGCAAGGCGATTGTAAATTATGAAAGGGCGCTTGAAGCAGCGCCAGGCGACAGGGAGATCATATCGAATCTTAAGCTTGCCCAGGCTGGTATAGTTGACAAGATAGAGGCGCCAGAGCGCGGTTTTATTTTAGACATGATACTTTTTGGTTACGACAGGATGGATGTGAACCAATTGATATCAGTTTCATCATTTTTTTATCTTTCTATAATAGCGCTTTTAATCTTTTCGATATTTTTTCCTGCGCAAAGAAAGACATTTTTTTATACCAGCGGGATGGCCGCTTTAGCATTGGCCATATTTTTGATATTTTTATTTTCAAAGATTCACAGTGAAACAGTAGTGACTCATGCAGTGGTCGTCATTGATAAGGTGGATGTGCGAAGCGGGCCAAAACAGGATTATCTCTTGCAGTTTACTATACACGAAGGCACTAAGGTCAAGGTTGTAAAAGAGCTAAAGGATTGGTTCGAGATAGACCTTTCCAAAGGCCTCAGGGGCTGGCTTCCCAAGGACAGCGTAGAGATTATCTAAGCCCTTCTTTAAAACCCGCATTGAAATTAAATTGCAATGCGGGTTTGAAAATACCACAAGATATAGGTGAAACAACCCTAAAAAATAGCAATATCTTGTATTTTTAGCTTGACATAGAAATATCAAGTGATATACTTATTTTTATCCCCAAAAGTTTTTTTAAACTCCGAGGAGAAGAAGATGCAGGTAAAAGTAAGTCCCGCCAAAAAATTACACATTTCTGAAAATTGCCTGAAGGTCCTCGAGAGAAGATACCTGAAAAAAGATAAGAATGGAAAGCTTATAGAAACCCCTGAAGAATTGTTTATCAGGGTCTCTAGTTATATTGCAGAGGCAGATAGATTATATGGCGCTACTGATGCAGAGGTGGCTGAGACACAAAATAATTTTTATAAAATGATGGCAGATTTTGAATTCATGCCAAATTCACCCACTCTCATGAATGCTGGGAAAGACCTCGGGCAGTTGTCGGCCTGTTTTGCGCCGGACCAGATTGTTATAACTAAATCTGGACCAAAGCGAATATCCGAAATAAAGAATGGAGAATGGGTATTAACTCATAAAAACAGATTCAAGGAGGTAACTAAAACATTTGTCAGGAAATCAAATGAAATTTATATCCTCAATGCCTATAAACTTCCTACTGAGACCCTTAAGGTAACCGGAGAACACCCTATACTTGCAGTTAAAAAGGGAAACAATGGTAGTCCTGTGTGGATTCAAATAAAGGATTTGTCTGTGGGGGACTATGTAGCAATGAGCTTTCCTAAAGAGATTGTTGACGTTAAAGATATTAAAATAGAGAATTTTATTAATGATAGAGAACTTATTGATATAGATGGGGTTTTATATGGAAAAAATACGGATATAAAACGCAGGGTTAGACGAGATGGCAGCATATATGTTAAAAATAGAAATAGGTCAGGAAAGATTTCTCAACAGGTTAACCCAATTAAAAATAGGATAGAGATTGATGTGGATCTAATGAGATTGTTTGGATACTATCTGTCCGAAGGATGCATTAGTGATAATAGCGCCCTGCGCTTTACTTTCTCTGAAAAGGAAAAAGGTTATTGTGAAGATGTTTTGAAGATAGTGAAAGAAAAATTTGGGATTAATTCCCATATTGAGGAGACCGACTTTCTTGATCGACGATGGTTATCAATAAGATTTCATTCAAAAATAGTGGCTGGATTTTTTGAAAATTTATTTGGAACAGGTTATGCATCGAAAAAGATACCTTTGTGGATTACGCTTCTTCCGATAGAAAAACAAAAGGGTCTACTTGCAGGAATGTTTCGTGGAGATAGCTGTACGTTCAAAAATGGCAATAATTTCTCCACAAAACTTGTTATGTGTAATATGAATTTAATATATGCAGCCTGGCAATTAGTTATGAGAGCTGGACATTTTGCTGCACTTAATTTTGAATCAATGCCTAAACTTGGCAGGGTTTTGCCAGTCAGATGCACAGTTAGCGGAGAAAGCGGCACCAAATTGATGAACGAACTTTTAGATATAGATATCGCCCATAACGGCAAAAGTTATATTCGAACTATAGTTTGTGGAGATACGCTTTTGACGCCTATTACCGAAATAATAAAACAGCCCTATCAGGGAGAAGTTTATAATCTCGAAGTTGAGGAAGATCATTCATACTGCGCGAATATGGTCGGTGTTCATAATTGCTTTGTTCTTCCTATAGAGGATTCCATGGAATCTATCTTTGAAGCAGTAAAGAATACTGCTTTAATACATCGTTCTGGCGGCGGGACAGGTTTTAGTTTTTCAAGGCTGCGCCCAAAGAATAGTATGGTTCGTTCTACGGGTGGGGTTTCAAGCGGTCCGGTTTCATTTATGAAGGTCTTTAATGCTGCTACCCAGGCTGTGAAACAAGGTGGCGCTCGTCGGGGCGCGAATATGGGCATTTTACGGGTAGATCATCCTGACATCCTTGAATTTATAAAATGCAAAGAGAATGATAAAGAGATAACCAACTTTAATATATCCATTGCCATCACCGAAGATTTTATGAATAAGGTAATAAATGATGAAGAATATGATTTGATAGACCCGCATACTAAAAAGGCTGTAAATACGCTTAAAGCAAAAGAGGTCTTTGATCTGATTGTTGAAATGGCGTGGAAGAACGGCGAGCCAGGTATTATTTTTATTGACAGGATGAATCAATTCAATCCTACGCCGAATCTAGGCCAATATGAATCGACTAACCCATGCGGGGAACAGATACTCTTGCCTTTTGAGAGCTGTAATTTAGGTTCAATAAATCTTTCCAATTGTATCTACGAAAAAAATGAGAAGAAAGAAATAGACTGGGAAAAATTAAAAAGACTCGTATATCTTGGTGTGCATTTTCTTGATAATGTAATCGACATGAATAAATTTCCCCTGAAACAGATAGAAGAAATGACAAAGAAAAATAGAAAGATAGGGCTTGGCGTAATGGGCCTGGCAGACATGTTTATCCAGTTAGGTATACCTTATAACAGCGACGAGGCAGTAGAGTTGGCCGAAAAGATAATGAGTTTCATAGATAAAGAAGCAAAGAATAAGTCTAAAGAGCTGGCGCAGGCTAAAGGCGCATTCCCTTCTTTTGATGATAGTATATTTGCCGAGAAAGGCCTGGAGAATATAAGGAATGCTACATTAACTACAATAGCGCCAACAGGAACGATTTCTATTATCTCCAATACCTCGAGCGGCATTGAACCGCTCTTTGCGCTATCGTATTATAGAAATGTCATGGACAATGATAAGCTCATAGAGGTGAATTCATTGTTTGAGGCTATTGCAAAGAAAGAGGGTTTTTATTCAAGAAAGCTCATGGAGGAGATCGCTGAAAAGGGCTCTGTTAAAGATGTAGAGGGCGTGCCAGAGAAGTACAAGAAGATATTTGTTACTTCACACGATATCGCGCCATTGTGGCATATAAGGATGCAGGCAGTCTTTCAGAAATACACTGATAACGCGGTTTCAAAGACAGTCAATTTTCCACACGATGCCACAAGGGATGACATAAGAGAAGTCTATATGCTGGCGTATAAGCAGGGATGTAAAGGTGTGACTATTTACAGGGATAAGAGCAGGGATGAACAGGTGTTGAACATAAGCGCAAAGACCGAGAATACAAAGGATCAAGTTGCTGCAGTAAAGGATAACTTAGTCGCGCCCCGTCCAAGGCCAGTAGTTACAACAGGCACTACTACAAAGGTTACGACCGGATGCGGCAACCTCTATGTTACGATCAATGTTGATGACCACAGCATGCCGTTCGAGGTATTTATCCAGATGGGAAAGGCAGGCGGCTGCGCGGCAAGTCAACTCGAGGCCGTTGGCAGGCTCGTGTCTTTAGCGCTTCGTTCCGGGGTCGAGAATAAAAAAATTATTGATCAGTTAAGGGGCATACGTTGTCCATCGCCTTCCTGGCAAAAAGGAGGCAGGATCTTTTCATGCGCAGATGCCATTGCAAGGGTATTGGAACTGAGGTTAGGAAACGGCAAGATGCATCATGAGGAAGAGGAATTAGAGCACAGGTCTCCACATACGATGATCGAGGATAAGCTTGGCAATGTTGTGGGTGTGTGCCCAGACTGCGGCGCTGCACTGAGGCATGAAGAAGGTTGCGTAGTGTGCCGCTCCTGCGGATATTCTAAATGCTAATCTATAATAACAATGTCAATACGACCTGATACCTGGATCAAGCAAATGGCTTTAGAGCATGACATGATAAAGCCATTTGAGCCAAACCAGATAAAAAATAATAACATCTCATATGGCCTTTCCAGCTATGGATATGACATAAGAATAGCTGATGAGTTTAAGATATTCAAGGCAAATGGAACCCTGGATCCAAAGAGCGTAACCCCGGATTTGTTCGAAGATTTTAAAGGCCTCACCTGTATTATCCCAGCCAATTCTTTTGTCCTGGCAAGGTCTTTTGAGTATTTCAATATCCCCAGAAATGTGCTCGCGCTTTGCACTGGCAAAAGCACTTATGCAAGGGTCGGGGTCATTGTAAATGTTACGCCTCTAGAGCCCTCATGGGAAGGCTTTATCACAATGGAGATAAGTAACACATCTCCTTGTCCTGTAAGGCTTTACGCAAATGAAGGTATAGCCCAAGTAGTCTTCCTGGAATCAGACCAGGAATGCGCTATTTCCTACTCTGACCGCAAGGGCAGTTACCAATCCCAAAAGACAATAACCCTGCCAAAATAATGTAGGGGCGTGATTTATCATGCCCGAAAAAATGTATTGAGTGGATTAAGCCTATTTAAAGGTTGACGTTAGGGCTTTTTTATGCTATACTTATCATAGAGTTTGTAAAAGGATTATAAGCATTTAGAGTTGTGTAAAATCAATTAAATTTAGAGGAAATCACCCATGGGCCTCTATATAATAATAAAAATAATAGATAGATGCTATATAAAGGCCGGATATAAACAAGATCTGGCCTTTTTATTATGTTAACTTTGCAAAAAGCTAAAAATAAAATATTCATGAAGGTTGTCTCGCTTATCATGGCGCAGGTGTTTTTTATTAGCACAATAGCCGAGGCAGCGCCGTCCTCCAGGAGCCTGTTCAAAAATAAGCGGCCTGATTATAAAGCGATTCAGGAGGAAAGGGTAAGGACGCTAGAGAAAAAGAGAGACGCGCTTTCAGGGAAAAAAGAAACTAAAAGATCGCCATATAAGCAAGATTCCTCTCATGAGATAAATCTTTCAGCTTTACAAGGCCTATCTATCATATATATACCTGGCACATTGGGCAGGGTCATAGAGGTCTACGACGGACGAGGGACGATAGACGAGGGACGAAAGACGATAGACGAGGAACGATTAGTAGTCCTCATCCAGGATCTTCACACTAATCCAGAAGCACAGCTTAATCTTGCAGGTATCCTGGAACTACTCATAAAAGACTATAAATTAGATCTTGTCTGTTCAGAAGGGGCAGATGGAGCTGTTGATACATCCAGTGTATCGAGCTTTCCAGACTACGAAGTTCGAGAAAAAGTAGCTCAGCTTTTTGTCCATTCAGGTGAATTAACAGGAGAAGAATATCTCTCAATCACAAAATACCCAGACTTGCCTATTTGGGGCATAGAAGATAGAAACATATACTTTGAGAACATCATCCAGTTTAATAAAATCATGAAATTCTCACCCAATGCCCAAATCTTTATCTCCAGGGCCAAGGAAACCCTAAATCAGCTTAAACCCAAGATCTACTCAAAAAAACTCTTAGAAATAGACCAGAAAGAGACAGATTACGAAGAACAAAAGATAGAGACAAATGAATATCTCGAGTATCTTCTCGATGTAGCGGCTACAATTACACCCAAATACAAAAACATCACCCTCCTCAAAGAAACCCTTGAACTTGAGAAAACCACAGATCAGCAGAAGATCATGCAGGAGTCGCAAAATCTACTAATGAACCTCCAGACAATCCTTTCAGCCAAAAAACTCCGTAAAGACATGGATTTACTTATGGCCAAGGCCCAGCTTTTTAAAGACCAGAAGATCTCCCCTTTCTCATTCTATAGCTATTTAAAAGACCTTGCATTAAAACACATCCCTGGCCAGGTTTCAAAATATCCCAGCTTAAATGACTTCATAGATTACCTCACCAAGGTAAACTCCCTTGACGCCACAAAGCTTTTCATAGAAATGGCGGATCTGGCATACGAAGTAAAACAGAACATTGCCGAGAATAAAGAACAAAAAGACCTAATATCAGCCTTACGTAACATAAACTTCCTGGAAGGCTTCTTCAATCTCAAGGTATCAAATGAGGAATTGGATTATTACTTACAAAATAAAGACTCCCACAAAGTAGCTTGGTTTAAATCCGTTATAACGAACCTAACCAGCCAAACAAGCTACATCGATTACAACCCTGACTTAATAGATAAACACCTCCAGGAACTCGAAGACTTCTATACAACTGTAAAACAACGTGACATTGCCATGGTTGAGAATTCTCTCTCAGAGATAGAGAAACGAAATACCAGGGTAGCCGCGCTCGTCTCAGGCGGCTTTCATACCAAAGGCATAACCTCACTTTTAAGAGAAAAAGGTTACTCTTATATCGTAGTTAGTCCATATTCATCCACAGACATAGATGAAGGGAATTATCATTATCTATTGTCAGGACAGAGGAAGCCGTTATCAGAATTAGTAAATGAAATAAATAGTTTATTGAGAATACCATTGGCATTTGTAAGAAAGAATTTTAGAGAAGAGTATAATAAAGAAATTATGCCTGCGCTTGAAGCATTAGGCATACCAAATAGTGAAATAGCAGATATTTCTGACAAATTTATTGTTGCAAGTGTTGCCTGGGCTGCAAAGAAGAGGATAACAAGAACAAGGAAATTGCCAATGAATAAGATAGGCGCAATGTTTAATAAGCCATTCAGAGACCATCTTGAAGATGATGTGGTAGTTTATGAGAAAAACAGGATGTTTTACGTGGCTTATAATGAAGAGTATTTAGCAGTTACAGGAGAAGGAAAAATAGTTGCTGCTATGAAAGCGGATATTACAGGAGCAGAAGAAATAGCTAAAATCAAGCCAACAGCACAAGCTGATGAAAAGGCACAAGTTGAATCTATACAAGTTGGTTCTGATGAGATGCAATTAGAAACAGAAAAGAAGGATGCAGCAGAGATTACTGGCCTCGGTGAGTCAAAAGCTGCCGAACTAGTTGTTGTGGATAGAGAAACCGCGGGTCCTGCTCAGTTAGTGGATACCGAGATTCCTGAGCAATGCGTCACTGGCGATACGCTCCTTCCATTGTTTCGGCCTGGAAATCAGCTAATTGAATATATCCCAATAATTAGTGTTCAATCCAGCGACTATGTTTTATCCCTGAATGAACAGACCCGAAGAATTGAACCCCGCAGAATCAATGCCCTTCTTGATATGGGCGTAAAGCCAGTCTATAGACTTACCACTGCTTCAGGCCGTTCAATAAAGACCACGGCGAATCATCCATATCTGGTGAGAACGGTGGATGAGGGTGAATGGATCAAGGTTTCGGAGTTAAACGTGGGGGATGAGATTGCGGTGCCTGACTATCAGAAAGAAAAGTACTCGCCACGGAACGATAGCTCGTCATGGTGGTCAGGAAAGACGACGAATAGTTTGTTAGTAAAGAACTCAGGGGATGGCTTGTCGGTTAGGAGTCGTTTGAGAGCATCTGTCTGTTGGCTGATGTTTTTCGGGAGGATCCTGAGGAGTATGATTCCCGCGTGGTCAGCTAACGGCGGATTGACAGCGAAGTCTCTGTCATGGGTAACGAGCACTCGCTTTTCTGAGACAGCAATAGTAAAGACTTTGCCGTTGGATATCCCTTTTGGAGAGAGGACTACGTCATGGCCGAGTCTGGTTAGAAATGACATAAGTCCCCGATGTACATTTTCATCCAGTAAAAAAAGCATTTTGGACTTTCAGGAAAGCCGGGTCGAACTCACGGGCCTCCAAGACCCGAGCTGCATAGTGCAGGACCACTTTCACATGTTCAGGCGTCACTTCAGGATAGGCAGCTTGGATTTCTTCCAAAGTCGCTCCAGACTCAAGCATGTCAAGAATCAAATATACCATAATTCGAGTCCCTTTAAAACAGGGCTTTCCGTGGCAGATATCAGGGGAAATACTGATATAATCTTCAATTTGCATTTTTATTTCTCCTTTTCAAATATAATATATCATACATTTGTAAAAGTGTCAAGATTTATAGGACAGGGGCAGGGTAATGCCTATGCGCAGGATGTAGTTGCAAATATGCCCGACAGCATGGTTCATGGCTTATTAGGTGATATAGACAAAGAGCCTGCCAGCGAAGCTGGCAATAATGACATCCTCTGGGACAGGGTTATCTCCATCGAATACTGCGGCTATGAGCACGTCTATGACATCGAAGTAGACGGCACCCATAACTTTATCGGCAACGGCATATTTGCGCATAATACTTATGTTGGTAGTGCCGCGCCAGCAGCCACCCAGCCAGCCAAGGTTGCTGGCCTCGGTGAGTCAAAAGCTCGTATTCATGCTCGTGTGCGTGACGAGGGTGGTTTATCGCTTGATATTACCACAGAATACAGACCAGTATTTAGAATTGCAAAACCTGCTGAACTAGTTGTCGCGGATAGAGAAACTGCAAACTTCCAGGCCACTGTTGCAGATGATTTAGAGTATCCAGATGATCCAGAATTAAGAAGTTGGGCAGATGCATTAAAGGGAGAGCCGATTCTATTTGATATCATCAATGGTCAGATTGAGATACGTGCTGGGCCATTCGAGGCACTATTCAATGTATTAGGACTCGACACTCCTCAAGCCCAACAAGATTTCCTCAATAATCGCCTCATACCTCTTATAGAGCATAGACTTAGACAGAGAGGTAAATCCCTATCTGACTTAGAAGGCGAAGGATTTAGCTTCATATTCGGTGATGAAGGAAAATCCATCGATGGTTTTGACTTCAAATCTCCATATGGCAATTGCATAAAAGACGGTAAATTCTTTATCAATATCAAGGCCTTGGTTGCACTAGATTTGGTTGCACTAGATAGAGTAGAGGATAGACAATCCTCATTCCTATTAGGCATCTCCCATGAGGCAGTGCATGAGGCTACAGGTAGAGGAGAAGAGATTGAACAGGCGCTGACAGAAGAAGATGTCAGGTTAATGACACAGCTTGGGGCTATCAGCGCCGAGCCAGATATATTTATAGAGAATTTTACAGCAACACTTGATCCGAGATCGGGACTCCTTCGAACATTAAAGTTA
>JAHILY010000074.1 GCA_018896815.1 Candidatus Omnitrophota bacterium
GAATCCTGTGCTGAAAAATCAGAGATGATAAAAAAACGCGTAGAGGCTGCAAGGAATATACAGCTGGAAAGATTCAAACACGACGGCATATTTTCCAACTCACAGATGAATCACAGGCTCACCAGAAAATACTGCAGGCTTAACGAGCCATCACAGGCCCTTATAAAACAGGCCATCATTGAGATGGGCTTTAGTGCCCGCTGTTACGACAAGATCCTGAAACTCTCCATGACCATCGCAGACCTGGACACCAAAGATACAATCGAATCCACCCACGTCTCCGAGGCAATACAATTAAGGAGTCTAGATAGAAGCCACTGGATATGAGACAAAAGGTTTGGGTTATGAACTTCTAATCTGGTAAAATCTAACCAGGTTAGATTAACTTTAATCGCATTGCGGGTTTGTATTGTAAGCTTGTAACTAATTAGGTATGTGTGGCTGGATCGTCAAAGCCATCTGTTGGCGGCGGATACTCGGGAGGCCCTGTTGGTGGAATATACGTCTCAGCAACTGGAAAATTCAACATACATATTATATCATCCTCTGTAAACATATTCACTGGCGCATACAACCTGTAGGATACCTTTATGGGAGAATTTACCGCAGGGATCTTGCCTTTTTTATCGTCTCCAAAATAGAGCTTGGCATAAGTCCCGGCATCTAACTTGACCACATAATTTTCGTCCTGCGAAGAACTCTCTATGAAACTATTTTCTTTTTCCCACTCTTTATATCCTGCGCCTTCATCTACGTATGTATGTAGATCATATATAACAAAACCAGCATTCTCTAGTTCAAAAAACTGGTTCCTTGCGCCGCTTGAGATACCTATAACCCGCTCCACTGGATAATTATACAAAACCTTGGCAAGCTCTTCCCTTGTCAACATTGTATTTGGTCCGCCCTGAGTAAATACATCAATGCCATTTTTGGAAAGTATCTTGCCCTGTATCAGATAAAGCTCCTCATCTGTGAGAGAGGCAGTATTCCTTGGCATCTGTTTGTCTAAATGCAATGCCTTTATAAGCAGATCTGCAAAGGTTGTCCTGGTAAGCGGCCTTGAAGGATTATATGCATTTTTTATTGATCTGGCCAGGTACAGATTAGACAAAAGCCCCGCAACCTCACACTCTGTAACAATCTCTTTATCTTTTCCGTAAAGCCTGTATGAAGCCTTTATTTTCGAACCCACCACTGGAATCCTGCCTTTTTTGCTATCTCCAAATGCTACAGAGGCATTATTACATGAATCTATCTTTATGCTGTAGTGTTTGTTTTCCTGCAGGCTTTGATCAAAACCCCTTTTTCTCTCCCATGGTTCAAACCCATTCCCTTCATCTACATAAACCTTTGCGTCATATATAACAAACTCATAATTATTTAGCTTAAAACTCTGATCAGACAGTCCATTTGAATATCCTAAATTCTCCTCTATGAAAACTTCCTTTAATACCGTAGCCAATTCTTTCCTTGTAAGCGGTTCGTTGGGATTCGTTTCGCTGAATATATCGATGCCCTTCTCGCTTAGAAGAGTCGCCTCTACTACGTAACGCTCCACACCCTCCAGTCTGTTTATCTCTGGAAATTCCCTGTCGAGACGTATGAGCCTGGATAGCACATCAACGAATACAAACTTAGATATGGCTACGCTCCTTACTTCTTCATCTTCTCGGCATCTTTTAGCAGCCCTGATTAAAAACTCATTCATGGGCTCGCAGGGTTCTCTTTCCAAGCAGATAAGCTTGTCAGGAGGGCATATCTTACACACATCCGCGCCTAATACAGCTGTGGAATAAATACCTAACCCAAATATTACTAATACAAAAATGGTCGATTTCTTCATGTCTATTCCCTCCTAAATACTTTTAAAATACTTAATTAATTATATCAAAAAACATAGTCTTTGGCAAGCATTTTTTGCCTAATTTTTCAGGTGCACATCTGCATAAACAGCTAACATTTCCTGGATTTTCCTGGGTGGCAAGATTACAAAATAGTGGTCTATTATACAATGCGCCATTTCATGGGCAAGTATAGCCTCGCTTATAGCCCTTTCAGTGGTATAGATCGTATTTGTTTTATAAATATAGAATGACTTCGCAGTATTAGGTTCATGAAAGATACTTTCATATGCCCTGTCCATGCCCATCTGGTCCTTGTATATATTAACAGTGACATGGACCCTGGAAGGATACATATCAAGTATATCCTCTACCCTGGCGAATATGGCATCTAATTTTTCCGAGAGTATATCCTCTATAGAAAAATCCACTTTCTTGGTATATCTCCGCGGATTATAGAAATCAGCGAACCTGAGATTTATCCGCCTGTTGATCCTGTTCAAATCCACATCCTCTTCGTAAAATACAGTGCAAAACCTGGATGAAAATATACTCCACTCCTCACCCTGTGAATAGGCAAAGCTAGGAATAAGAGACAGAACGAGTATCGTTAATAAGATTACTCCTACTTTGAGTCTCATAATCAGCAGTTTACTTTAAAATACGCCAATGCCTTTTTTAAATCCTGCTTATCAGTCCTTAGCTCTGAGACGATTTTCTTTATGTCTTCCTTTAAGAGTAATTCTTCTTTGTTCGAGCTGTCAGAAAGCTGATCTATTAGACCGTCCAGTTTCTGTGACACGCCAGCTACCTTTATAAGGCCTGAGCGCAGGTCATCTGTCATCTTATTGAATGCGCCCACAAGATTCTGAAACTGGTCCTTTTTCCTGATCTTAAGCTCTGAGCATAGCTGGCCAGATCCAACCTCTTGCGCGTATTTCTCAAACCTATATATAGGCCCTGCTACCCTGTGTGTCATAAGCACCACTACTAAAGATGTGACCACAGCTGTTAAAAACCCTACGGTCACGCCTCCGAATAAAAGCCCTGGAAGGATATAGTCAGCAGTGCTCTTCACGACCAGCCTGGAGTTCTCAAATGACGTGGTAAGCGTTGAGCTTGAAAATGCATAGAGTATTGCGCCAAACACTATGCATCCCAACGCTACTAGTACGCAAAACTTAACTATAAACTCTGCCTGAAATGCCTTGTTGATAAAATACTGTCTTCGCCCGTGTTTCATGATTAGCCTCCTTCTAATCCTAATACACCGCGTAGGTGTAGTAGTACACCTACGCGGTGTATTAAGGTCATTAAAATATCTCGTTTAATATCTTTTCGTTTATCTTCACCCGCGAGCGCTTCTTCAGCTCCTGCACCCACGCATCCATTGCCGCTGTCTCTTTTTTCTGCCTTATTATCCTGTGAACGTCACTCCTGGAAAGATCCTCACCAGTTTCTCTATAATACTCCTCGATCTCATTGTCATACACATGGATCAGGCCTGATATCTCCTTGCTCTTCTGCTGGAGCAAAAGCCTTAATAACGCCTGCTCCCAGTAATTCTCAATACTCTTCATAAACTCCTTTTCCCTGTCCAGGCCCTGCGCCTGCGCTTCCTGAAGCAAGATCTCTTTTTCCAATAATCTATCAATGTAGTCCAGCCTGCCTTTCTCAGTCTCTAAAAGCTCTTCATCATCATAAGGCACATTCTTAAGTTCATACTTCAAATCCTCAACCGTCATCTTGTAGTCATTCACCTGAGCCACTACACGCTCATCTCCGCCTCCTCCTCCAGCTGAACAACCTGCAAGAACAAGAGAAAAAACTAACATAAGAACAGGTATAATCCTCATAAAATCCTCCATTGTGTCAGGTTAACTTCTTGAGTGAAACCAAAGGACCGATTTGTCATTTGGATTTTGTCATTTATATATTATATTGCATTTACTGAGTCTATCGTGCTCCTGTTGAAAACAATACCGCAGGCACTGTCTTAAATAGGATTTTGAAATCCAGTGTCAGTGACCAGTTATCTATATATTTTAAATCCATCTGCATCCATTTGTCAAAGTCTACGTTATTGCGTCCGTTTATCTGCCAGAGACAGGTAAGGCCTGGTTTCATGCTCAGACGGCGTCTCTGCCATATCTCATACTTATTGACCTCTGAAGGGATCGGCGGCCTCGGCCCTACCAAAGACATGTCTCCCTTAAGTATGTTGAAAAGCTGCGGCAGTTCATCGAGACTTGTCCTTCTAAGAAATTTTCCCAATTTAGTAATCCTGGGGTCTCTGCGCATCTTAAACACAGGCCCGTCCATTTCATTTAAGGATTTCAAGCCTTTTTTCTTTTCCTCGGCGCCCTCAACCATTGTCCTGAACTTATACATAATAAACTTTCTGCCATTAAGGCCGCTTCTCAGCTGTTTAAAGACAGCATGTCCTGGTGAAAAAATCTTTATAGTAACATACAGCGCGACTAAAATTGGAAACGTAACAATTACGCCGACTGTCGCAAGTATTATATCAAATAACCTCTTTAGAAACAACTGCCATTCACTTGCCACTGTTGTCTTAAACCCAAGCATCGGTATCCCCTCGATGTCACTGGCGCTCCAGCGGGCTATCTTCATGTTAAAAAAATCAGTGGCGATATTCGTCCTCACGCCCTGTATCTCGCACGCAAGCAGGCTATCCTCTATAATAGTCATCCATTTCCTGGGCACTATAAATACTGCCTCATCTACGACATTCTCAGTCAGTATCTCTGGTATATCCTTAAGAAGCCCTATAACCTCGGCCCCATTCACAGTCTTACCCAGCATCTTTTTTTCTGCATCTACTATGCCCATGATCCTGAATCCCCATTCACTGTGCCTCTGGACCATTTTTATAAAATTCCTTGCCCTTGGCCCTGTCCCGACCAGTAATATATTCCTAAAGTTATACCCCTTCTTTCTAAAAAATCTCAGGACCGAGACAATAAACCACCTCTCCATAATCAATGACAATACAGTTATTGAAAATAAAACAAATACAAAGCTCCTGCTGATAAAATCCAGCTTAAACAAAAACACCACTGTTGCAAAAAGCACCATGACCAAGACTGCAGACCTCATGATGCCCCATACCATCTCAAAAAAGCTCTTTGTCCTGAAGGACTCATAGAGGCCAGATATGCTAAGTGAAATCCACCAGCCAAAAAGCACCACTGGCAATATATTCAGATATTTAAACATAGAATACAGGTCACTGAAAATCTGTCTTTCTGGAAAAATATCCAGCGTGTATAAGGCGTGCACGTTATCCCTTATAAGAAAACTGATAAAAAACGCGACACACACGACCCCTGCATCCAGGAGCATCAATAATTTTCTTAAAATATCTTCTTTTCCCTTTATCACAAAATCACATCCTCTCAATCTCATAATAAATAGTCTGATGTTCACCAGATACCTTAAATGTAAAATCCTCGCCTCTAATATCTACTGGCACAGGCCTTTGCCTGAGCCCCTTTTCATCCAATGCAAAAACTACAATATTCTCCCTCTTCCTTCTCTTTTTGATAGAGACCACGCCTTCTACGCCCTCTACCAAGATAGGGCCTTCGCCTTTATCGAGAACATACACATCCCGCCTCAGGTCATCACTCTTTTTTGTTATATGGGGCGTTAATCTCTGATTTTTATTGCGAACGCGCCCTACCACAGTAACCAGGAGCCTGTCTGATTCAAAGATATCTTTTTCATTCAGCGACGTCACGGTGAATGTGGCAAAATCTGTGTCGCTCGCAAACCTTATGCCATTAAACTGCTGCAATACTACCCTGCCTATAAAACCAGAGAAAGAAAATATCCTGGGCGCCTTCACTATAAAAACACCTCTTTTTGAATCCCTCGTGATCTCTCCTGTATCAGAGGTGACCCTGCCTTCATCTCTAAAGATCTCAGCGAGATAAGGATAATATATCTCCTCATCTGAGGCATGGATCTTTTTTTCCAGTCTGGACACGTATGCGACCCCAGCTATCTTTGACCAGTCTGAATATGGCTCACTCATCTGGTAGAGCTCATCTATGCTGTAAGATACATAGCGCGTATGAAGCGCAGGCGCTACATCCCCCCTTAAAAAAATCAATGCGCCCAGTGGAAAAAGACCCATCTTACTGGGGTCATTAAATACGACTGTCGGATAATATAATTTTTTCTCAAGATTATCCCAGCCCATTTCCCATCCGCCATTATATGAATAAAGAATTAGCGCATCCACTTCATTTAACGCTGCATAAGAGGCAGTGCTTAATACATCAACCGCCCTCCACTCATTAGGCCAGATACTGTCCCACTCGCTAACCATAAGTGGTTTATTAAACACCTTGGCCCTCGATATAATATTGACCAGGGTCTCTGGGTTCAGATGGCTCTGCTTTATAAGGGCGCGGTTATGAATCCTATTGACCTTGTATGGGTGGTCCCAATACGGATGTATATCTGTAAAATCCATGTTCTTATCAGCTGC
>JAHILY010000075.1 GCA_018896815.1 Candidatus Omnitrophota bacterium
CATACCGCCTTGGCACAAATGTTGCTTGCCAAGCTAAAAGATTAATATATAATGTTATTCATGCCGCTTCAACTAAAACTCATCCATAAATTAACCTACAAATTAAAATTAACCCCCCAGATGAAGCTCTCCATGAATCTACTACAACTACCTCTTGTGAAACTCAAGGAATTTATAAAAGAGCGAATTGAAGAAAATCCTTTATTGAATAATATAGAAATGGAAGATGATAGAAAACCTGCAGTAGGTTCAAGGTATAGCCTTGATGATGAAGAAAAGAAAAATTATAGAGAAAGTCTGATAACCAAACCACCTACACTTACCGAACACCTCTTAAGGCAATTGCATTTACTCAATAATTCTGAGTATGAGTGTAAAATTGGAGAATTAATTATAGAAAATATTAATGAGAATGGGTACCTAGAATGTTCCAGAGAAGATATAGCTAAAGCTATTAAGACAACAAACTCTAAAGTAGAAAAAGTACTAACCATTATCCAGGCCTTTGACCCTATTGGCATAGGAGCAAGAGACCTGAGAGAATGTCTTTTATTGCAACTTAAAGCAAGAGGAGATCAAAGTTCTCTAGCTTATCAAATTGTAGACAAATATTTACCCTATCTTGAAAAGAAAAGATTTAGTTTTATTGCTAAAAAGCTCAAAGTACCTATTGAAAAGATAAAACAGGGCCTGCGAGAAATAGCCCACTTAGAGCCTAAACCAGGCGGTTCCTTTAATACAGAAACAGCCGTGCGTTTAATACCGGATGCCATATTAAGAAAAAATAATGATAGATACGAGGTTGTCCTTAATGACTGGGAATTACCCTCTATTACCCTTAATGATAAATATAAAAGCATGATAAAACAAAAAGATGCTCCAGAGGATGCCAAAGAATACCTAAAGGAAAGACTAAAAGCAGCCCGCACCTTGATTGACGCTGTGAAAAGGCGAAAACACACCATTCAGAAGGTAATGGAAGAGATTGTCTATATCCAGAAGGAATTTTTTGATAAAGGGGCGGCTAATTTTAAACCAATGACCTTAGACGAAATTGCCAAAAGAATAGGAAAACATAAATCTACAGTATGCAGGGCTGTAACTAGCAAGTATCTTCAGACACCACAAGGGATCTTTGAGCTGCGATATTTTCTAAGCTCTGGGGTTAAGCAACAGGGTGGTAACTTTATATCATCCAAGGCAATAAAATCAAAGATAAAAGAGCTTATAGAAAAAGAAAATAAAGAAAGGCCTTTAACCGATCAAAAAATCGCTGAGCACCTCAAACAAGAAGGTATATCTGCCTCACGCCGCACCATAGCCAAATACAGAACCCAACTCAAAACCCTCCCATCCAAATCCCGTCGCGAATAAAAATCTATATTTTAACGTTCATGTAACCCCCTGCTCCCAAAGCAGGTTTCTGAAAAGTCAATTATAAGCTTTTTTGCCTTGACCAGCGCCTTGCTTCTGTGACTTATCTTGTTCTTCTTCTTAATGCCCATCTCGGCAAAGGTCTTTTTATGGCCATTTGGCACAAATATAGGGTCATAGCCAAAGCCGCTCCTTCCCTTAGGCTCAAACCCTATCCTGCCCCTGCACCTTCCCTCTGCAATGCCTAATACCTTACCCTTATCAGCTGCTGCTATAACACACCTAAAACATGCCTTTCTCTTGCTTCCAGGCACGGCCTTAAGTAACCTCAGGACCTTTTCATTATTACTGCTATATGTAGCGTCTTTTCCTGCAAAACGCGCAGAGTATGCACCTGGTCTGCCTCCAAGCGCGTCTATCTCTAAACCTGAATCATCAGCGACTGCGAGTCTCTTCAGATGGCGCGAGACCTGAATTGCCTTTTTCCTTGCATTGGCCTGTAGCGTCTTGCCGTCTTCTATAACCTCTGGCACATCCTTAAAACTATTAAGAGAGATAACCTTTATTGGCAGGCCTTTGAGAAACATTTTTATTTCTTTAAGTTTATCCTGATTCCTTGTGGCAACTACTAGTTCCATTAGAGGTCTATCTTTAAAATCTTGCGCTGAATATTGACAAGCTCCCTGATCCCTTCCTGGGCAAGGGAAATTAACTTATCCAATTCTTTCTTTGAAAATGGCTTCTTCTCAGCAGTGCCCTGCACCTCAATAAGCATGCCGCTGCCAGTCATGATTATATTCATATCGACTTCTGCCTTTGAATCTTCGCCATAATCTAAATCCAGGCATAGCTTACCATCCACAATCCCTACGCTCACTGCGCCTACGTAATCCTTTACAGGCACATCCTCTAAAATATTCTGTTTCTTAAGAAAAGATATCGCATCCATAAGAGCGATAAAACTTCCTGTTATGCTTGCTGTGCGCGTACCGCCATCTGCCTGCACTACATCGCAGTCAATCCAGATAGTCCTTTCTCCCAGCTTCTCTAGCTCCACCACTGACCGCAAACTCCGTCCTATGAGCCTCTGTATCTCCTGTGTGCGGCCGCTGAGTTTTCCAGCTGAAGATTCCCTTCGCATCCTAGTACTGCACGAGCGCGGAAGCATACCATATTCAGCAGTGACCCATCCTGAACCTGTGTTCCTCAAAAAATGAGGGACCTTTTCTTCAACTGAAGCAGTACAGATAACCTTTGTATTCCCCACTTCTATCATGCAGGAACCCTCTGCAAACTTCATAACGCCTCTCTTTATCTTGACCTTCCTCATCTGTCCAAGTTTTCGGCCATCATTCCTCATATCTCCTCCTACTTAATAGCTACAATCGCCGGGAAATCTTCCACTATTAGCTCTCGTATTGCCTCTGTTTCTAAATCACTATAAGCGACTACTGCGCTCGAGTTGACCCTCTCTGACAAATATGCGCCTGCGCCGCCAATGGTAACAAAATACACTGCGCCATATTTTTTTATAGAAACTGCCACTTCTTTAGCCCTCTCGCCTTTTCCTATCATAGCAATAAGGCCGTGTCTTAACAATGCCGGAGTAAATGGATCCATTCTTGCGCTTGTAGTTGGGCCACATGCGCCAATGACCTCTTTGCCTCTTGCAGGCGTAGGGCCTGTATAGTAAATTGCCTCTCCTTTAATAGAGATCGGCAATTTCTTCCCATTCTTTAACACATCTACTAATCTCTTGTGCGCTGCGTCACGAGCAGTAAGTAAGCGTCCGCTCAATAAAACCCACTCCCCTATCTTCAGCGACTTTATTATTTTTTTATCAAGAGGTAAGTCTATTTTTCTCATAACCTATTCCACCGCGTACACCGCGTAGGTGCGCGGTGCGCACCTACGCGGTGTATAAAACTCATATTACCCTTCTCGCATCCCGCGTCGCATGACAGCTTATATTTACAGCTACTGGCAGCCCTGCTATGTGCGTAGGATATGTCAATATACTGACACCCATGGCTGTGGCCTTGCCACCAATACCCATAGGCCCAATCTCTAGCCTATTAACCTTTTTCAATATACTTCTCTCTAACCTTGCAATATGAGGGAGTCTGCTGTGTCTGCCTACTGGCCTTAAAACTGCCTCTTTAGAAAGCCCTACTGCCTTATCAAGCGTGCCTCCTATCCCAATACCTATATATACAGGAGGGCATGTCTTTGACCCGGCCTCCTTAATAGTACCCGCAATAAAATCCTCTATTAAATCAGTTGAATCAAATGGCCTGAACATCTTTGTCCTCGAGGCATTCTCGCAGCCAAACCCCTTTATAACAACCCTTATATCCAGTTTATTTCCAGGCACAATATCTGTATGAATTATAGAAGGTAAGTTTGTCCCTGTATTTTTTCTCTTCAAGGGATCTGATACTATAGACTTCCTGAAAAAACCTTGTTTATACGCCTGTGTCACGCCTTTCTCCACTGCCTTTTTAATATCGCCTTTTATCCTTACCTCCTGGCCAAGCCTAAGATAGACTACTACCATACCCGTGTCCTGGCAAATAGGCAGACGTTTCTTTTTGGCCAAATACGCATTCTCAATAATAATTCCAAGGACATACTTTGGCGTAGATGCAAATTCTCTTTTTCTTGCCTGTCTCAGGGCCAGCAGAATATCTTTTCTGAGCTCAATATTAGCCTTTAAGCAAAGACCCTTTACTGTTTTTGTTATGAGAATATCTTTAACAGTACGCATTACTCCATCCCAATAATCTTATGAACCTGCGGAATGATCCTTACATTATTAAGCGTTTCTTTTACCTCCTGGAAAAAGGCAGGCAAAAGCTCGATGTTCTTTATTCTATTATTATAACTTACCGGCTGAAGAATAAAAGGTATATCTTCGTTCAGCTCACTCACTATGTATGCGGCTGTCTTGATATCAGACATGGATGTCTGAGGCGTAATTACAGATTTTACAAACAGCTCTTTTTCTACGGCGACTTTTAAAAATCTAGTGTGTTCCTGCCAGAGAGACTCAATGCCCGTAGAAGAAGGAAGTTTAAAATCCATGCTTATAATATCCACTAACTCCAGCACATCTAGAAGTTTGTCATCAAGCGTGCCATTGGTCTCAAGATAGACCTTTAAATTCTTTTCTTTTAATGTCGGGAGGATCTCCTTCAGAAAATCAGACTGCATAAGCGGCTCTCCGCCAGTTATAGACACGACTGATTTTCCTGCATCCATAACCTTATCTATAACCTCGCTGGCTGTGCACTCCATAAAATTACGCTTCTTATTCTCATCGCAAAATTTGCACGAGAGGTTGCATCCATAAAACCTTACAAAGGCCTGCTCCTGTCCTACATAAAGGCCTTCACCCTGAATTGAGCTAAATATCTCTATGATCTTAGCCTTGATCATAAACCAGCCTTTCTTCTTAGCCTGCATGCATCGCATTTACCGCATGGTTTTCTGCCACCCTTGTAGCAGGACCATGTAAGAGCAAAAGGTACGCCTAATCCCTGACCTAGCTTGACTATATCCTTTTTTGTCTTATATAAAAGCGGAGCCTCTATCCTGATACTGCTCATCTTTACGGCCTTCTTTAACAGCTCATTAAATTTCTTAAAATACATTGGCCTGCAATCAGGATATCCTGAAAAATCCCTTGCGTTTGCGCCTATAAAGATCTTGTCTGCGCCTATTGCCTCTGCAAACGACATTGCAAAGCTCAAAAATATCGTGTTCCTTGCCGGGACATATGTAACAGGTATGCTTGAGAAGATTCTGTTCTCAGGGACCTTGATCCTTTTATCCAAAAGCGCGCTCTTTTTCCAGGGCATCTTTATATTTAAGACAAAATACCCTGACCTTGCCAATCGCGCCAGTCTCCTTGCAAAGCCTATTTCTTTTTTATGCCTCTGCCCATAATCAAATATAAGACAATGGACCTTGTATCCCTTTTTCTTTGCATAAAAAAGCGTGACTGCCGAATCCATACCTCCTGATAACAATACTACGGCTTTTTTCACTCTTCGCCTCATTACGCCCTCGGATGCACCTTCTCGTATATCGCCTTAAGCCTCTCTGTTGTCACATGCGTATATATCTGCGTGGTCGACAAATTCGCGTGCCCTAAAAGCTCCTGCACTGACCTGAGATCCGCGCCCCTGTCCAGGAGATGCGTAGCAAACGAGTGCCTCAGAGAATGCGGAGATATCTTCTCATTCAGGCTGGTCTTTCGTATATACTTCTCCATGACCCTTCTCACTGCCCTGTCACTCATGCGTCTGCCGCTCTTATTGAGGAACACTGCCTTTTTATCCTTTATGTCTATAAGAGGCGCCTTCTCAAGATAATTTCGCACTGCCCTGCATGCCCCCTCGCCTATTGGCGCAAGCCGCTCTTTTTTACCCTTGCCATATACCTTGAGCACCCCGCCTATAAAATCCACATTGTCTCTATTCAGGCCTACAAGCTCGCCCACCCTTATGCCGCTGGAATAAAGCGTCTCCAGTATTGCCCTGTCCCTGAGCCCATACACATCTGAACGATCAGGCGACTCAATAAGCTTTACCACCTGGCCTGTATCTAAAAAAATTGGAAGTCTTCTATCCAACTTTGGCGTCTGAAGGCCTGCCGCAGGATTGTTCTTCGTATAACCTTCCCTGCATAGAAACTTGAAAAAACTCCTCAAGCACGCCATCTTCCTGGCCACTGTGCGCTTTGAAAACTTTTTTTCCTTCATCCGCGCCAGAAAAAGCCTGACATCAATATATGAGACCTTATCCAGGGCCTTGTCTTTGATCGAACCATCAAACTCCTTTAAGTCTATCAGATAGTTCGTAATGGTATGCTGCGATGCATTTTTTTCAATCTCGAGGTAGGTTATAAATTTTTGTATATATCGATCCAGCATATCTTCTACTATTCTGGAGCAGGCAATTTGCGCGTCATGAATCTGCACTTGGGATAATTTGAGCAGCCATAAAAATGCCGGCCCCTCTTGGAAAGTTTTTCTATAAGCATACCGCCGCAATCAGCCTCAGGGCACTTTACCTTTGTCGGTATAGATTTGGCAAAGCGACACTTTGGAAAGTCAGAACAGCTCAAGAATCTGCCAAGCCTGCCCCACTTTATCACCATTGGTTTTCCGCATTTATCGCATACTTCAGATGTGGGCACTGCCTCGCCCTTGACCTTTCTCATGTGTACTTTTGCCAGTGAAAGGTCTTTTTCGAACGGGCCATAAAAATTCTTTAATACCTCGAGTCTCTCTTTTTTGCCCTCCTCAATCTCATCAAGCTCTTCTTCCATCTTTGCTGTAAATTCATAGTCCATGATGTCAGAAAAGTTTTTAACAAGGAGGTCATTCACTATCATGCCAAGCTCTGACGGATAAAAATACCCTTCCCTTCTCTTGACATAATTACGCGCGACAACTGTCATTATAATAGGCGCGTAAGTACTCGGCCTCCCTATGCCATACTCCTCTAATGTCTTTACTAAAGACGCGTCTGAGAACCTTGCGGGAGGCTTTGTAAAATGCTGGCTGTGTTTTAGATCAAGGAGAATGAGCCTTTCATTGACCTCAAGTGACGGAAGGATCTTTTCTTTTTCCTTTTCAGCCTTTTCTCCGTTCTCCTCATACATCACACTAAATCCTGCAAAAACCTTTTGTGAGCCCTGCGCCTTAAAAATAAACTTGCCTGCCTTTATGAGAACGCTGACCGTTGAAAATATAGCTGGCTTCATCTGGCTTGATATAAAACGATTCCATATAAGGGTATAAAGCTTTAACTGGTCAGGCGCAAGATATTGTTTTATGCTGTCTGGTTCCATTAAAGGCAGCGAAGGCCTTATTGCCTCATGCGCCTCTTGCGCGCTCTTCTTGGCCTTAAACTTGTTTGGCGCGCCGGGTAAATAGTCCTTGCCATATTTATTAATAATATGCTCTCTTGCGCCTTCAATCGAATCCTTTGATACCCGCACTGCATCTGTGCGCATGTATGTTATCAAACCTACATTGCCTTCTTTTCCTATTTCAAGGCCTTCGTATAACTGCTGCGCAACACGCATGGTCTTGGATGCAGAAAATCTTAATTTGTAAAATGACTCCTGCTGAAGCTTGCTTGTAGTAAACGGGGCCTGGGCATATTTTTTCTTTTCCTTTTTCTGTACATCTGTGACAATGTAATCTTCATTCTTTAATCCACTGACTATGCCTTCTGCCTGTTCTTTATTTCCAACTTCTATCTTTTTCCCGTCTATCTTATCAAGCTTTGCGGTAAATTTAGTCTCCTCTGTCCCTTTATCTTTATTGAGTTCCGCTTCAATATCCCAATATTCCTTTGGTATAAATACCCTTATCTCATTTTCCCTTTCAGCTATCAATCTCACAGCAACTGACTGTACGCGGCCAGCTGAAAGCCCTCTGCCGACCTTTCTCCAGAGCAACGGACTTATGCTGTAGCCCACAAGCCTGTCTAAGATCCTCCTTGTCTGCTGCGCATCGACCTTATTGGTATCTATATCCCCTGGGTGCTTAAATGCCTCCTGGATAGCTGTCTTTGTAATCTCGTTAAATACTACGCGGCGAATACTCTTTTTCTTTCCTAATAGATTATATAGATGCCAGCTTATTGCCTCGCCCTCCCTGTCAGGGTCTGTGGCAAGATAAATACCCTTCTTGCCCTTGGCCTCTTTCTTTAGATCACCGATCGTCTTTTTCTTGCCAGGTATTACTGTATATTCCGCTTCAAAGTTATTCTTCACATCTATCCCCATTGTAGAGCCAGGTAGATCCATGATATGGCCCATTGAGGATCGCACAACAAAATCCTCTCCCAGCATCTTATTAATCGTATTTGCCTTTGCAGGCGATTCTACTATTACAAGCGACTTAGCCATATACTAACACCTCACAAAGTTCTTTCCTGGAATCTGCTTTATTAATCTCTTCATCTCCAGATTAAGCAAAACTCTAGAAATCTCACTAATACCCAAACCCGTAACATCAGACACTTCATCTATATGCTGCGGCTCACTTGATAGTAAATTATATACTAAACTTTCGATTTTGTCCAATTTTGATACACCGCGCAGGTGTAATTCCGTTACACCTACGCGGTGAAATTGGTTGCACAGATCCAGCTCATCCAGCACATCTTCCACTGTCTCAGCAAGCTTTGCGCCTTGTTTTATAAGGCCATTTGTACCCCTGGATGTAACTGAATCCACCTTGCCAGGTACTGCAAAAACCTCCCTGCCCTGTTCCAGTGCGCAATCAGCTGTAATAAGCGCCCCGCTCTTCTGGGCTGCCTCTACTACTATAACACCCTTGGATAATCCGCTTATGATCCTGTTCCTCTTAGGGAAATTCCCTCTATCTGGTATTGTCCTCATTGGGAATTCTGAGATCACAGCGCCTTTTTTAGAGATCTCGTCTGCCAGAATAATATGTTCTTCAGGATAGATATTGGCAAGGCCTGAGCCTAAGACAGCTATTGTCCTTTTGCTTGCCTTTAGCGCGCCTCTATGCGCGCTCGAATCAATGCCCCTTGCCATCCCAGAAACTATGGTTATGCCCCGCGAAGCAAGCTCATACCCCAGTCTCTCAGCAGTCTGCATACCATAAAAAGACGCCTTACGAGAACCAACTATTGCAATAGCAATATCATCCTCTGGCAATATCTCGCCCTTAACATACAAAACAACAGGCAGGTCATAGATATTTTTCAGGCTCTCAGGGTAATCTTTGTCTATAAAGGTTACAACCTTTGTATTATGCTTTTTAATCAACCTCAGCTCTTTATCTAAATCAATTTCCTTAATGCCTTGTGTTATCTTAGGCGCTATTAACGATCCTATTTCCTTAACCCTCTTAAGCTCATCCTCTGTTGCCTCAAAGACCTTCCCAAAAGACCCAAAATGCTCCAAAAGACACCTGGTCCTAACACTCCCCACATCCTCTATCATATTAAGTATAAGCAGTCTTTCAGTGTCATTCATATCGGATATCACCGCGTAGGTGCATTATTGCACCTACGCGGTGGATTAGAAGAGCCCTCCTGTATATTAGACACATCTCACCCCCAATTTATCGCATCTCCTAACGAAAAAACCGCGTTAGGTTGCCAGAACAGCAACCTACGCGGTTGGGTCTATCCACAACAGTAGGCCAGGTTTAAACCTGGCCTACTGTTGTGTCAATTCCTTTATCTTCTCAACTACTTGCCCTATAGCCAAATTATCTGTATTGACGCAATGATCTGCTTTCTTATAATAGGGCGCCCTTTGCTTTAATAGCTCTTCTATCTTCTTCTTTGGATCAGGCACGTTTAAGAGCGGGCGGCAGGTGTTGCCTTTTGTCCTCTGCATTATGGTATCTGGCGATGCCTCCAGGCAAATAATGATGCTGTTTTCCCTGAGAGCCTTGAAGTTCTCCTCATCTATAATAGCGCCGCCTCCTGCGGACATGACTATGCCTTGTTTGTCCGACGCCTCTTTTACAACCTGTTTCTCTATCTCCCTGAAATACGGCTCGCCTTTTTTCTGGAATATCTCTCTTATGGACATGCCCTCGTTCTTTTCTATAGTCGCATCCAGCTCCAGAAACCCGCGCCCCAGCTTCTCTGCAAGAGCCTTTGCCACCACAGTCTTCCCAGTCCCCATAAATCCCACTATCACAATATTCTTCATGACCTATGACCTCTATGTAAGTTTACCAGATACAAACCCGCATTGCAATTCCTAACTTTACAGTCTTGCTCAAGTTAGCGCTTGCATATTGCATTTCAATATGGTAATATTTGTTGAAATGAGAGCTGCATTAAAGCTATTTTTAATCACGATCTTCCTCTTAGGCCTTTTCTTTGCAAGTCCTGCATTAAGTCTGGAGATAAAAGACAGGAACGAATACCTTATCGACGTAAGAAGCGACGATGGAGACATATATCTTAATCGGTTCTCAGTCCATAAAAAAATAGATTCTCTGGATCTGGACATCAATGGTTTTTCTGAAGTCCAATGGAACTTTGATACAAGCGAATGGGAAAAGATGGTGGCGGGATTAGAAACTCAGAAAATCCTTTGGAATTACGTCTATGCAAGCCAATCCATTCAATATATCTCAGGTCAGATGCTAGACTATATGGCATTCGGCCCTGATAGCAATTCTATCGATGCCACGACAAACATCGGCTTCTATGTGCCTTTTTACGAACACTTTACCCTGCAGTTAGTTGAACAATTTTCAGTAAATCTTGAAAGGGGCAGGGCTGAGTACTGCGAGATGATTGCTAAGGTAACGTACGATTTCAAAGACTCTTATTCTTTCGGTATTGGCTGGCGTCACACTGACAGGATCCACGCATTCGATTCTGACTACGTAACCGTATCTCTTGAGCTAAAGTTTTAAATCTTTCAAATAATTATCGCAATTCCTCTTTATTTCCCTGACTGTATCTCCTCCGAATTTCTCTATAAGGGCATTGGCGATTACAAATGCGCATACTGCCTCACCCACTACGCCTCCTGACGGAACTGCGCACACATCAGAGCGCTCAACACTGGCCTTTACAGCATCCTTAGTATCTAAGTGGATAGAGCTCAATGGCTTCATCAC
>JAHILY010000076.1 GCA_018896815.1 Candidatus Omnitrophota bacterium
CCGCGAGCACATCAAGCAGAACTTTCTCCTGACCCGCCATATAAGAGAATACATGCTCTTATTCTTATCTTTATATAGCAATAAAGATGTAGTGACTCTCTAAAATACCACCCCCACCGCGGGGGTGACCCACCCCCGCGGTGGGCCAGGACTAATAAAGCTTGACAAAAGTACATAGAATTTGTATAATATACTCAATAATAACACCTTTAAACCAGCACAGAGAGGCTGGAAAGGGAGTGTAAAGTGAGAAAAATTTACCCCCACACCAATTTAAGTGAAACCCAGAAGGCATATCTTGAATTGGTGTGGGGTATTTTTTTGACTGGAGGATGAAGTGTCAAACAATAAAAAGACCACTATATTAACGCAAGATGAGATAAATAGGGCAGTTACAAGAATAAGCCATGAGATATTGGAGAATAACAAGGACTCGAAGAACCTGGCTATAATAGGTATAAGGACAAGGGGGTATTTTCTTGCAGGGAGGATTGCAAAGACGATTGCCGATATTGATGGCATTAGCCTGCCAGTAGGCGGACTTGATATAACTCTATACAGGGATGATCTGAGTGTTATATCTGAGCAGCCAGTAATGCATAAGACAGAGATAGATTTTGATATAGAAGGTAAGTGCATAATACTTGTGGATGATGTGCTATATACAGGTCGGACTATAAGGTGCGCGCTTGATGCATTGATAGACTTTGGAAGGCCAAAGGGCATTCAGCTGGCTGTGCTTGTTGATAGGGGGCATCGCGAACTTCCCATAAGGGCTGATTATGTGGGCAAGAACCTTCCGACATCTCAGAAGGAATTGGTGGAGGTGAAGTTGCAGGAAGTGGATGGAGAGGAAGATATTGTTTTTATAGAAGAGGCGCAGCATGACTAAGCAGGTAAAGAAAAAACCAAGATGGAGCCATAAAGACCTGCTGGGGCTTGAATATCTTTCAAGAGAAGATATAGAGCTACTTTTAGATACAGGAGATTCATTCAGGGAGATATTGGATAGATCCATAAAAAAGGTCCCGGCACTGAGGGGCAAGACAGTGGTGAATCTTTTTTATGAGCCATCTACGAGGACAAGGGTGTCTTTTGAGATAGCTGCCAAGAGGCTATCCGCAGATGTAATAAATATTGCGACTGAGACATCAAGCGTAAAAAAAGGCGAGACCTTAAATGATACTGGCAAGAATATAGAGGCATTGAAGGCAGATGTTATTGTGGTAAGGCATAATTGTTCGGGCGCAGCAGCCATGCTTGCGCGCAATGTAAACATCAGCATTGTCAACGCAGGGGATGGATGGCATGAACATCCTACTCAAGGGCTTTTGGATATAATGACTTTGAGAAAGAAATTAGGTCACATAGAGGGTTTGAAGGTAAGTATTATTGGGGATATTGCTCATTCGCGCGTGGCCCGCTCAAATATATGGGGTCTTACTAAATTAGGCGCTAAGGTTACAGTCTGCGCGCCCAGTATGCTGATCCCGCCCGGCATAGAAAAGATGGGGGTCAGTGTTGCAGACGATATAGATGATGCACTAGGGGAGGCTGATGCAGTGAATGTCTTAAGGATGCAGCTTGAGCGCGATGAAAAGGCTATGTTTCCGCAGCAATCCGAGTATTTCAAGACATTTGGTATTACAGAGGAACGCCTTAAGAAGGCAAAGAAGAATATAGTAATCATGCATCCGGGCCCGATAAACAGAGGCATTGAGATATCGAGCAAGATAGCAGACGGCGCTAACTCTGTGATACTCGAACAGGTTACGAATGGCATAGCTGTAAGGATGGCGGTTTTATTCTGGCTGTCTCAGGCAAAGAGAGATAAATAAGCTATAAGCTCTAAGCCGTAAGCTATAAGAAAGACCTAAAAAACAAAGTTTTAAATTTGCTTAAAGCTTATAGCCGATCAAGAGGACTTTATAGAATGAATCTTCTAATCAAGAATGGCCTTGTAATAGACCCTGCGAATAAAATAGAAGAAGTCATGGATATTCTTGTCAGCGGGACAAAGATATCCAAGGTGGCTAAGGGGATAAATGTATCTAGCGATACAGTGATTGATGCAAAGGACAAAATAGTCATGCCTGGCATTGTAGATATGCATGTACACTTAAGAGAACCAGGCAGGGAAGATAAGGAGACAGTAGCCACTGGGACAAAGGCAGCAGCTAAAGGCGGGGTTACAAGTGTCTTGGCCATGCCAAATACATTGCCTGTAATTGACTGCGCAAAGAATGTAGATCGCCTTAAAGATATTGTGAAAAATACAGCAGCTATAGACGTATTTATTGCAGGCGCAATTACAGTTGCGCGTTCGGGAAAGAAACTTTGCGAAATCAGTGCATTAAAAAACTCAGGTGCAGTTGCTATCTCTGACGATGGCTCTTCTGTGGATAGTGTTGAGATAATGTCAGAAGCGCTGGCTAAGGCAAAAAAAGAAAAGCTCCTTGTGATTTGTCATTGCGAGGATAGATCGCTTTCTGGCAGGGGAGTGGTTAATAAAGGTTTTACTTCTACTCGTCTTGGCTTGAGAGGGATTTCAAATGAGTCAGAATATAAAAGGGTAGAACGCGATATTAAATTGGCAGAGAAATCAGACGCACCTATACATATTGCGCATGTGAGCTGCAAGGAGTCAGTGGAAGTAATAGCCAGGGCAAAGAAAAAAGGTATAAAGGTTACTGCAGAAACTGCGCCGCATTATTTTGCTTTAAATGAAGACGCTGTCCTTGATTATCATACAAACATGAAGATTAATCCGCCTTTAAGGGGCAAAGATGATGTAGAGGCAATAAAAGACGGCTTAAAAAAAGGTACGATCGACGTTATTGCGTCCGACCATGCCCCTCATACAGAAAATGAAAAAGAGATAGAGTTTGAGCACGCAGCCTCAGGAACCATTGGACTGGAGACAACCCTTTCAGTAAGCGTGACTGAGTTAATCGAGACTGGTTTAATGAGCTGGAGCGATTTGGCAAAGAAGATGTCTTATAATCCAGCAAGGATTTTGGGTATAGATAAAGGCACATTAGGAGTAGGATGTGACGCTGATATAGTAATTTTTTCTCCTGAAAAAGAATGGGTGGTTAAAAAGAAAAACTTTGTATCTAAATCCAAAAATTCAGCATTTATAGGAAAAAAATTAAAGGGCGTCGTGGAATATACTATCCACAAGGGAGAGGTGGTTTATAAGCTATGAAATTCGTAGCTGATTTTCACATACATTCCAAATATAGCCGCGCAACAAGCCCGCAGATGGAGGTAAAGACGCTTGCTGAATATGCAAAACTCAAGGGCATAGCTTTGTTGGGCACAGGCGATTTCACGCATCATTTATGGCTTGAAGAATTAAAGGATGGGTTGAAGGATTCAGGCAATGGTTTCTTTGAATATAGTGGAGTAAATTTTATCCTCACTGCCGAGATCTCCTGTATATATTCAAAGGCTGGAAAGGTGAGAAAGATCCACAATGTTATATTTGCTCCAAGTTTCAGTATAGTTGATAAGATAAATGCAGCGCTTTCTGGCTATGGGAATCTTTCTTCTGATGGCAGGCCTATTATAGGCATGGATGCAAAGGATCTCGTGGAAATCTTATTCGGCATTAGCAAGGAGATCGTGGTCGTGCCAGGGCATATCTGGACGCCGTGGTTTTCTCTATTCGGGTCAAAGTCAGGTTTTGATGCAATAGAAGAATGTTTTGAAGAATATTCCAAGGATATATTTGCGTTAGAGACAGGGCTTTCTTCCGACCCTGGGATGAACTGGCGATGCAGTAAGCTTGATAGATTTAGCCTTATATCAAATTCTGATTCGCACAGTCCGAAGAAGATCGGCAGAGAGGCAAATGTTTTTGATGCTGAGATGAGCTATAAAAAGGTCATGGAGGCCTTGAAGACAAAAGACAATAAAAGATTTTTGAGTACCATTGAATTTTTCCCAGAGGAAGGGAAATATCATTATGATGGCCATAGGAATTGTAATTTGAGATCGAGTCCTAGCGAGACTAAGAAAAACAAAAATATCTGCCCTGTATGTGGCAAGCCTATTACAGTAGGCGTGATGAACAGGGTGGACGAGCTTGCAGACAGGCCAGAGGGATTTGTGCCAGAGAATAATATTCCTTATAAGAGGATGATCCCGCTTCTAGAGATAATAGCAGATAGTTTGGGTGTTGGGCCCGCTTCAAAGGCAGTGGACAAGGAATATAAAGCCATAGTGCCTAGGCTGGGAACAGAGCTTGAGGTCTTGACCGAGGTGAGAGAAGACGAACTTTTAAAAAAGGCCCCGCAAAAAATAGCAAAAGGCATTCTGAATGTAAGAAATGGCAAAGTCAACATCCTTCCAGGCTTTGACGGAGAGTATGGGAAGATAGAGATAATAAAGGGAGAGGACGACGGGGAGAAACAACTAGATTTGTTCTAATTCGTCCGCCTTAGGCGGACTCATTTGATGAAAGACGTTAAGTCCAAAATTCTATCCAATAAAGAAATCGCGCCAGGCTATTTTAGGATGGTACTGGATGCGCCTTATATTGCCAAGCATGCCAAGCCAGGCCAGTTTGTGCAGGTGAGGTGCAGCGATGGTGTTGAGCCGCTCCTTAGAAGACCGTTCAGCATACATGGGCTCAAGGCTCCATGCTCCAGGCTCCAGGGGATTGAGATTTTATACGAAGTAATAGGCAAAGGTACAGAGATTTTATGTAAGAAAAATGTAGGAGAGCCATTGGATGTTTTAGGACCGCTTGGTTCTGGTTTTAAATTGCCTACAGCCTCGAGCCTCGAGCCTAGAGCCATAGTAATCTCTGGCGGTGTAGGAGTTGCGCCTTTAATATTTCTTGCCGAAGAGCTGGCAAAACAAAAGACAAAGATGGTTGTTCTAATAGGTGCAAAGACAAAGAAGCAAATTTTATGCGAAAAGGATTTTAGGAAGCTAGGAGCAGAGGTTCATATTGCTACAGACGACGGTAGCTGCGGATGCAAAGGATTTGTATCAAAATTGTTTGAGAAAATATTGCGAGCAACGAGCAACGAGCGACGACCAAAGGGAGTCCCGAGCGAAGTCGAGGGACGG
>JAHILY010000005.1 GCA_018896815.1 Candidatus Omnitrophota bacterium
ATTGCTACCTTTGTAATGCTGGTCAAAGAACTCGGCATAAAAGACATGCTCAAGGCGGCTGTAATCATGATGTTCGTAGCACTCATAGTAGGCACACTTCTCAATATAATCCTATAAACATTTTTTTAATTTTTCCCTTGACATCCCTAGGTTATATGTTATACTTCTAATTACTACTAATATGATTAGATTAGTAGAGATTAAAGTTGACAAGCATGATTGGAATAGTAATATAAAGGGGAAAGCATGGAACATCCAAAGAGATCACTTGCAAAGACAGTAACCTGGCGCGTAATAGCTTTTGTGGTAACTATAGTCGCTGTTTATATCTATAGCAAGGATATAAAGGAGTCTCTTGTTGTTGGGATAAGCGCAAATGTCGTAAAGATTTTTTGTATTATGCACATGAACGAGTCTGGAACAGGGTGAAATTCGGTAGAATTAAAGCCCCAGACTACCAGATATAATCAGAAGGGGGAGTTATGAGTTTATTAGAGCCACAGGAAGACTTAAAGGTATTAGTAGAGACATTGAACTTCAAACAAAAGGTCGATCGTTCACTACAGCTTATAAAGGAAGGCTATGATAAATACGGAGACGGTTTTGTAGTAGCCAATAGCCTTGGCAAGGATTCTGTTGCAGTTTGGCATCTTGCAAAACGCGTAGATCCGAAAATACGAGGGTTTATCGTAACTACCAGGTTTAAACCCAAAGAGACGGTCAAGTTTATGAATGAAGAGGTGAGAAAATATCCTGAGCTTAAGGTTTATAAAAACGATGCGAAGATACCAGATAAGCTATATGAGACAGATCCGAACAAATGCTGCGATATATTAAAGGTCGAGCCTGTTAAGCACGCAGTTGAAGAGATGGGAGTTACGTGCTGGGTAACAGGCCTTCGCTGCACAGAGGGTCGCACCAGGACAGATTTTAAAGAGGTCGAAGAGCGCGATAAAGGATTAATAAAATTAAACCCTATTCTCATATGGAAAGAACGCGAGGTCTGGCAATATCTGGCCTTATATGGTGTAAAGGTTAATCCTCTATATACTGAAGGTTACCGCTCTCTTGGATGCGCGCCTTGCACTAAGATCACCAATGAGGATAATGAACGTGCAGGACGATGGATAGGCACGAGTAAATGTGGAGGCGAATGCGGTATTCATACACGGCCTTTGAAGGTAAACGTTAACGGAGACGGCATCTAAGTGGTTATTACGCTGGTATTAATCATAGTCTCTGTTTTTGTGGCATTAAATATGGGGGCGAGCGGTTTTTCAGTTTCTTTTACTCCCTCATATGGCAGCCGTTTGCTGAAAAAGTCCAGGGCAGTTGTTCTTTATGGACTTTGTGTTTTTGCCGGTGGGTTGCTCATAGGGCCGAGGGTTGTAAGTACCCTGGTCAATAAGATCTCGCTAGCGCAGCTTAACCCATATTCCGGTCTTTTGATCTTGTTTTCGGCAGGGGCCATGATGTTTTTAAGTAACATGCTGAAAATTCCGCAGTCCACGAGTTTTGTAACTGTGGCGAGTTTTCTGGGGGCGGGCTTATATTACGGAAAGGTAAACTGGCATACGGTTTCAAAGATTATAATCGTAGCAGCTGTTTTTTCAGCCCTTTCGTTTATAATCACGTATCTTATTAAAAGAAAGATCTACCCGCCGCACAGGGGCAACCTGCATCTTTATGAGAAGTTTCATATTCACAGGAATAAATTTAAAAATTTTATAATCTGGACTGATATGTATTCGGCCTTTGGGATAGGCACGAATAATGTCGCAAATGTTGTGGCTCCCCTGGTAGGTTCATTGGGCATAAGCCCGTTTTTAGCCCTTGGATTGTCTGCTCCTCTTTTTGGGTTGGGGGCATATTTCTTTGGAGAGAGGGTCTTGAAGACAGTGTCCAGGGACATAGTGCCGATCGGTGAAATGTCAGCGGCCATTGTTTCATCGATCACAGCGACCTTTGTCATTATCGCGTCGTTATTAGGATTACCTGCGCCTTATGTCCAGTTTACTACTTTTTCAGTACTTGCGATAAGTTCTGTCAAAGACGGCACAAGGCATACAGCAGGAAAATCTGTTTTTAAAAGGATAATATCCGCATGGATATGCGTGCCCGTAGCCACAGTTTTTTTGAGTTTTTTATTACACTTATTTTTTATTAAAAGGTAACATGATTTATATAAATAGAGATCTTAGAAAGGTGCTTATAGAACACTCTAAGGATGAATTTCCGAATGAGGCGTGCGGTCTTTTGGCTGGAAAAGATAACAGAGTCGAGAGGATTTATGGAATGAGAAATACCGATAAGAGCGCAACGTCATTTTTTATGGACCCGCAGGAACAGCTGAAGGTCATGAAAGAGATGCGCGCTTCTGGCCTTGATTTTATAGGCGTATATCACTCTCATCCTGAGACAAAGGCATATCCTTCAGCTCACGATGTTGAGCTTGCATTTTATCCTGAAGTTTCGTATGTAATTGTCTCATTAAAGGATGGAGATAATCCAGATATATGTTCATTTAAGATTGTAGAAGGGAAGATCACAAAAGAGGAAGTGAGAGTCGAATGAGTTTTGTAGTAGTTGGCACAAATCACAGATATAGCCATATTGAGCTAAGAGAGGAAATATCTTTCTCAAAGAGAGGGCTCCAGGATGCCTTTAATTTCTTGAGAGAGACAGGTGTCTTGAAGTCCAGCGTTATCCTTTCTACCTGCAACAGGGTAGAGATATATGCTTCTACAGGTACGGCTGAGTCTGGAATACACCAGATAAAGGATTTTCTCTCTAGATTTTACGAGATCAATGGCAAAGACCTCTGGCCTTACCTTTATATATATAGGGATGAAGACGCCTTAAGGCATTTATTCAGGGTCGCATCAGGCTTGGATTCCCTGATCTTGGGTGAATCGCAGATCTTGGGTCAGGTGAACTCTGCATTTCATGAGTCAGGAAAGAATGGCTTTGTAGATCCTTCTTTAGGAGAGATTTTTAATTCTGCGATCTCATCAGCAGGAAAGGTACATTTACAAACCAGCATATCTGAAGGGAAGGTGTCTATAGGGAGCGTGGCTGTAGATTTTATAAAGGAAAGAATAGGAAGTTTTTTAAGTAAAAATATCTTAATTATAGGCGTTGGCAAGGTTACAGAATTGGTTTTGAAGTATCTGGAGAAAGAAGGCAAAAACGTAGTTTTTATTTCTAATAGGACTTTTGAACGGGCTCAGTCTCTGGCTCGTCAGATTGGCGCAAAGGCGGTTAAATTTGACAATTTAAAGGAGTATTTAAGTAAAGCAGATGTAGTCATCACAGCAACAAAGAGCCCGCATTTTATTATTAATAAACAGATTATAGAAGAAGCTGTCAGTCAAAAACGCTTACTAATTGTAGATCTGGCTCTGCCAAGAGATGTCGATCCTCGGATAAAAGAGATAGATAGGATAGAATTATTCGATATAGAGGACTTAACGAAAGTTATTCAGAGGAATAGAGATAAGAAGAAACATGAGGCTCTTAAGGCCGAGCAGATTATAGAAGACGAGGTACAGAGATTATGCCAGGAACTGTCAGGGTTGGGACAAGAAAGAGCCCTCTTGCGCTGAAACAAGTGGAAGAAGTTCTAGTTGGGCTAAAAAAATTTCATCCTGATGTAGGATTTGATATTGTTACCATAGATACATATGGAGATATGGATAAAAAAACACCTATATCAAATATAGAAGGAACGGATTTTTTTACAAGAGAAATAGACCATGCGCTTTTAAGAGACGAGATTGATATTGCTGTTCACAGCGCTAAGGATTTACCTGACAACTTAAAAGAGGGGATCAAGATAGCGCTTATTACTGAATCAATCGATCCATACGACTGTTTAGTTTCAAAATCCGGGTTAAAACTTAGCGAACTTCCTCCAGGGGCAAAGATAGGGACGAGCAGTTCGCGCCGCAAGACACAATTGAAGAAATACAGGAGTGATTTTCAGATCGTAGATATACGAGGAAATATTGAAGAACGTTTAAGATTACTTGATGATCGCGAGCGACGAGTGACGAACGACGAGCGACGAATAGATGCCATTGTTATTGCAGCTTGTGCGCTGTTGAGATTAGGTTTAAAACAACGCATAACCGAAAGATTGCCTTTTGAGATTCTAAGGCCACATCCTTTACAGGGTTCGTTGGCAGTAGTAACAAGAAAGGACAAGGTTGATTTGATAAATCTCGTAAAGACAAAGAAGGTCTATATTGTTGGTGCAGGGCCAGGAAGGCCGGATTTAATAAGTGTGAGAGGATTGCGCATTCTTAAAGAGGCCGATGTAGTCATATATGATTATCTTGTCGATAAGGCCCTTTTGGATGAGACTAAGCCAGAATCTGAGCTCATATCTTGCGGCAAGCTTGGCAAGAATAGATTTTCAGGAAAGTCTATCGAGGCACAGGCAAGGATAAGTGAGCTAATTGTTGAGAAGGCTAAAGAGGGAAGGCGTGTTGTAAGACTTAAGAATGGTGATGCAACTATTTTTAGCCGCCTAAGAGAAGAGCTCGAGGCATTAACTAGAAATAAGATAGAATTTGAAATAGTGCCTGGCGTTACAGCTGCAAGCGCAGCAGCAGGTTTTAGCGGCATACCACTTACAGATAGGCATGATTCATCCAGCGTTATTTTTTTAACAGGACACGAATCTGATGATAAGAGAAAAACTAGTATAGATTGGAATAGAGTGGCTGATTTTGAATCCTTGGTTATATACATGGGTGTTGATAGTATCTCAAAAATAGTCTCAGAGTTAATAAAATCAGGAAAATCCGGCAACACTCCAGCAGCCGTAGTATCAAAGGCAACAGACATAAACCAGAAAACAGTCAGGGGCAAGTTGAAAAATATTGCTGAAAAGGTAAGGACAGGAGATATTGAGCCGCCAGCGATATTTATTATTGGAAAAACCGCAGAGCTGGAAAAGGATTTTAACTGGTTCAGGAAGAATAAAAGGGTTTTATTTACAGGTCTGTCTAAGGAGAGATTCTTTACAGACGGGACCTATTACCACCTGCCTTTGATTGACATAGGGCCACTCGATGACTATAAGGAATTTGACAGCCATTTGAAGAAAATCAGACAATTTGACTGGATAGTATTTGCAAGCCGCTATGGCGTGGAGTATTTCTTCGGAAGACTTAAAAAAATTGGGCATGACTCGAGAATACTTAACAACATAAAAATCGCAGGTGTAGGAAATTCTACAAAGGCAAGGCTTCTTGATTTTGGCATTTCAGCGGATCTGGTGCCGCAAAAGGAATCTTCAGAAGGGTTGATCGAGGAGTTTGAGAAGATAGATATCAGAGGGAAGAACATATTTTTGCCCCGCTCTGATATATCTGATAAAGGCTTGGAAAAGGCCTTTCAGAAACTCGGAGCAATAATAGCCACTTCGTCCGCATATAGAAATAGAATTTCCAGAGATTTGCCTGATTTGGACCTGACCAGCTTTGATGAGGTCATGTTTACGAGCCCTTCTACAGTAAGGAATTTTAGAAAAAGATATGGAAGATTGCCCGAGCATGTCAAGGCAAAGTGCATAGGGGATGTGACTTTGAGGGAGGCAAAGAGATGCCGGTTAATAGATTAAGAAGACTCAGGAGGAACAGTGCTATAAGAGACTGGGTCAGCGAGACTGTGCTAAGACCCAAGGATCTCATTTTGCCTTATTTTGTCATCGATGGAAAGGGTGTTGATAGACCTATTAAATCTCTGCCGGAAGTTAGTCATCTATCGATTGACAAATTGCTCAAAGAAATAGCTAAGGTGGAAAAAAGAGGGATAAGGTCTATTCTTTTGTTTGGAGTACCTAAGAAAAAGGACAAAATAGGATCTGAGGCGTATAATAAGGACGGCATTGTTCAAAGAGCGACAAAAGCAATAAAGAAAGAATTCGAAGATTTGGTCGTAATAACAGATGTGTGTCTGTGTAGTTATACGTCTCACGGACATTGTGGTATCATTAAGGGACAAGGGACCCCATACCACAAGGGTACGGAGCAGGCAAGTGACAAGAGACAAGGGTATATTATAGATAATGACAAGACTTTAAAGATTTTGGCGAAGATCGCTCTATCTCATGCTGAAGCTGGTGCTGATCTAGTGGCGCCTTCAGCAATGATGGACGGACAGGTAATGTCAATAAGAGAAGGCTTAGACAAAAATGGATTTAAGGATATAGGGATAATGGCCTATGCAGCTAAATATGCGTCGAATTTTTATGGCCCTTTTAGAGAGGCATTAGATTCTGGTCCACACTTCGGAGACAGAAAGACCTATCAGATGGATTTTAGAAATTCAGACCAGGCCCTGAGAGAGATAGGCCATGATATTGAAGAGGGCGCTGATATTGTAATGGTAAAACCAGCCCTTTCATATCTGGATATTATTTATCGGGCAAAAGAGAAGTTTAATGTACCTGTAGCCGCGTATAATGTAAGCGGTGAATATGCGATGGTGAAGGCATATTCTCAGGGACAGGGGATTGAAAAAGAGTTGGCTCTGGAGATTTTGACGAGCATAAAGCGTGCTGGGGCGGATTTTATAATTACATACTGGGCAAAAGAGGCAGCGGGATGGTTAAACTGAGCGACAAGCGACAAGCGACAAGCGACAAGGAGCTTTTTAGCGAAGCCAGACGATTTATTCCTGGGGGCGTAAATAGTCCGGTGAGATCTTTTAAGGCTGTTGGGGGAAGTCCTGTCTTTATAAAGAAGGCCTACGGGGATAAGATTTATAGTGAATGCGGCGAAGAGTTTATTGATTACTGTCTTTCCTGGGGCGCTTTGATCTTAGGGCATACTCACAGGGAAGTAATCAAGGCTATAGAGAGCTCATTAAAGAACGGAACAAGTTTTGGCGCAGCTACAAGATTGGAGACAGAATTGGCAATGCTTATTGCAGAGGCTGTTCCTTCAATCGAACAGATTAGATTAACAAATTCAGGCACTGAGGCAGTTATGGGCGCGGTCAGACTTGCAAGGGCATACACTGGGAAAAATAAGATTATAAAATTTCAAGGCTCGTATCATGGGCACGCAGATTATCTTTTGGATTGCACAGGCGTGCCAGAGGACTTTAAGAGACATACAATTGTAGTTCCGTATAACGATATAGGCGCTGTTTTAGAAGCAGCTGAGTTGCACAGGGAAGATTTAGCTGCGATAATAGTTGAGCCAGTTTCCGGGAATTGCGGAGTGGTATTGTCAGACATTGGTTTTTTGCAGGGTTTGAGAAAGATCGCTGATAAATACAACACAGTTCTTATTTTCGATGAAGTTATTACTGGATTCAGGGTTTCATACAGCGGCGCGCAGGGAATTTTTGGAATAAAAGCAGATATTACCTGCTTAGGTAAGGTTATAGGCGGGGGATTGCCGGTAGGCGCCTTTGGAGGAAGAAGGGAAATTATGGATCTTTTAGCGCCCGAAGGAGACGTCTATCAGGCAGGGACATTGTCAGGTAATCCAGTCGCGGTCACAGCCGGGATCACGACCTTGAAAATACTGAAAGAAATAAATCCATACCCAGATCTGGAAACCAAAACAAAGAAACTATGTGAAGGGATTATGGCGAGCGCTAAAAAATATGATATAAAGCTGAGGGCTAATTATATTAGTTCTATGTTTAGCATATTTTTTGGAGAAAATGGACAGGATAAGGGATTATTTAAAAAGTTTTTCCACGGATTATTAAAAAGAGGTATTTATTTTTCACCATCTGGTTTTGAGGCAAATTTTTTGTCAACCGCGCATAGTAATGAAGATGTAAAGAAGACATTAGATGTGATCGATGAGACATTTGAAAGTTTAAGGAGGTCAGAATGAATATTCTAATCAATGGTAAAAAAGAAGAGTTAAAAGATGTTGTTACAGTGGCTAAGCTTTTAGAGCAGAAAAAGATCAGACCTGAGGTCGTGACTGTAGAATTGAACGATAAGATCATAGAAAAGAGCAAATATAATGAAATCCAGCTCAAGGACAATGACAGAGTGGAGTTTGTCTATTACATGGGAGGCGGATCCGGAAATAATTCCAAGCTGATGGAAAATGTCCTGGAGTCGATAGGCAATACGCCCATGGTGAAACTTAATAAGATTGTAACCGAAGATATGGCCCGCATATTCGCAAAACTCGAGTTTTTTAACCCAGGCAGCAGCGTCAAAGACAGGATATGCCTTTCTATGATCGAGGATGCTGAAAACAAGGGGCTTCTTTCCAAGGGTTCCACCATAATCGAGCCCACAAGCGGAAATACCGGGATAGGTCTTGCAATGATTTGTGCTGTCAAAGGCTATAAATGCATAATCACTATGCCCGAGACAATGAGTCTCGAGAGAATCTATATACTCAGGTCTTTCGGCGCCGAGGTCATTCTTACTTCGGGCGCAGAAGGCATGAAGGGCTCTATTAAAAAAGCTGAAGAGTTACTAAAGAAGACACCAGTGAGTTTTATGCCCCAGCAGTTCAAGAATAAGGCAAATCCTGCTATTCATAGAGAGACAACGGCCAAAGAGATATTGGATAGCACTGATGGCAAAGTGGATGCGTTTGTTGCCGGCATAGGAACAGGGGGGACTATAACAGGCGTAGGAGAAGTTTTAAAGAAACATAACCCTGATGTTAAGATAATAGGGGTCGAACCAGCATCGAGTGCTGTGTTGTCTGGAAAAGGACCTGGGCCGCATAAGATTCAGGGAATCGGCGCGGGATTTGTACCGGATGTTTTAAATCGTCAGGTAATCGATGAGATAATTCAGGTTAAGGACAGTGATGCTTTTAAAACCTCAAGGAGATTAGCCAGGGAAGAAGGATTGTTTGTCGGTATATCAGCAGGCGCAGCAGCATGGGCAGCTATAAAGGTGGCAAAAAATCTTGACAAAGAAAAAAGGGTGGTCGTGATTTTTCCTGATACTGGTGAGAGATATTTTTCAATGCAGCAGTATTTCGAGGCATAGGGAGCAATTATATGACTGAATATAATATAAAAGAACTCAAGAGTGGTGGGTTGATGAAGCAGAAAGAAAAGGATATATTTTCTCTTCGTCTGCGTATAGTTGGAGGTTTTGTCAAATCCGAACAGCTGATCAAGCTTTCGGAGATAGCCGATAGATTTGGTAAAGGATATATACATTTGACCACAAGACAAGGCATTGAGATCCCGAACGTAAACATCAAAGACTTTGAGAAAGTTAAAAAGGAATTAAACGAAGCTGAGCTTCAGATGGGCGCATGTGGCCAGAGGGTAAGGACAGTAACTGCATGCCAGGGAAAGGAATGCAGTCATGGCTTAATAGATTGTCTAATGCTCGCAAGAGAGATCGATCATAAATATTTTGGCATAGGCGGCCACCCTCATAAATTTAAGATAGGGATTACTGGCTGTCCAAATGCATGTATTAAACCTCATGAAAATGACTTGGGCATATTAGGCAGATTAAAGAAAAGGTTCGTAAGAGAAAAGTGTAACTATTGCGGGCTCTGCGCAGAGATCTGTCCAGTAGGCGCAATAGAGGTGGATAAGGACGATGAGAAGATAGTATTTAATGCAGAGAAATGCATTGGATGCGGAGATTGTGTGTATTCCTGCCCGACTGATGCGTGGCAAAAAAGGCAGGAGGGCTATACTATTTTTGTCGGTGGCAAGATGGGAAAATTCCCGAAGCTCGGCATAAAGGCCTTTGACTTTATTGAGACAAAAGAAAAGGTCTTTGAGGTCATAGAAAAGACATTAGAGTTTTATAAAAAGTTCGGCAATAAAGGCGAGAGATTCAGGGAGACATTGGACAGAGTAGGAGTGGAGAAATACAAGGAGACGGTTTCATGAGTGATGCAGTGCCAAACGAAGTCTTGAACTTGGAGAATATAGCGTGTCCGAATAATTTTGTCAGGACAAAATTGAAACTTGAGGAGATGGAAACTGGTCAGACACTGGAGGTAATTTTGGATGATGGCGAGCCCATCAGAAATGTGCCTCGAGCCGTAAAGGAAGAAGGCCACGAGATTCTAAAGGCAGAAAAGATAGATAATAAATGGAAGATATTGATTAAAAAAATATGAGGTGATTACAATGAGTTATGTAAAAGGATTAAAGTGCAGAGAATGCGGCAGGGAGTTTCCTAAAGAGGCCCTCTATGTATGCGAATATTGCTTTGGGCCATTAGAGGTAGACTATGATTATGAGAATATAAAGAAAAAGCTGACCAGGCAGGTTATAGAATCCCGACCCAAGAATCTCTGGCGCTACAGAGAGCTCCTGCCTATTGATGGAGAGCCTACTGACGGCTTGAAATCAGGGTTTACTCCTTTGATAAGGGCAAGGAATCTGGAAAAGGTGCTCGGTGTAAAAGAGCTTTACTTAAAGGACGACTCTGTAAATCATCCCACGCTTTCCTTTAAGGATAGAGTGGTTGCAGTCGCCCTTTCAAAGGCGAAGGAGTTCGGCTTTAAGACTGTTGCATGCGCCTCAACAGGAAACCTTGCAAATTCTGTAGCAGCCCAGTCTGCTGTAGCTGGCCTGGAAAGATTTATATTTATACCAGCTGACCTTGAATCAGGCAAGGTTATAGGCACATTGATTTATAATCCTACTCTTATAGCAGTAGAGGGGAATTATGACCAGGTAAACAGGCTCTGTTCAGAGGTTGCAACAAAATATAAGTGGGCATTTGTGAATATAAATATAAGGCCTTATTATGCAGAGGGTTCAAAGACATATGGTTATGAGATTGCAGAGCAGTTAGGCTGGAGGACTCCTAAGCATATAATTGTCCCTTGCGCAGGAGGTTCTCTTATTACAAAGATCTGGAAGGGACTAAAGGAATTTAAAAATTTAGGACTGATAAATAAGGTTGATACTAAGATTTATGCAGCCCAGGCAACTGGCTGTGCGCCAATTGTTACAGCGATAAAGGAGAATTCTGAGATCATAAAGCCTATCAAGCCCAATACCATTGCCAAATCACTCGCAATAGGAAATCCTGCTGATGGCATGTATGCTGCTGCGACTGTAAAAGACTCTGGAGGCACTGCCGAAGATGTTACAGATGATGAAATCGTAGAGGCAATAAAGCTTTTGGCAGTTACAGAAGGTGTATTTACTGAGACAGCAGGAGGCGTGACACTCGGAGTTACAAAGAAACTCATCGAACAGGGAAAGATCCCCAAAGACGAAGCAATAGTCGTGTGCATAACAGGAAATGGCTTAAAGACACAGGAAGCAGTGGCTAAAAAAATAGGAAGACCTATAAAGATAAAACCAAATATTGCTTCATTTGAAGAACATGTGAAGCTATAAAGGAGGTAATATGTCAGTTAAGGTAAGGATACCAACGCCTTTACAGAAACACACGAATAATCAAGGAGAGGTCAGTGCGGATGCCACGAATATAAGGAATCTCATCGAGACCCTTGAGAAGAATTTTCCAGGCATTAAAGAGAGGATCTGCGATGAGAGTGGCAATATCCGCAGATTTATCAATATCTATGTCAATGAAGAGGATGTGCGGTTTTTGCAAAAAGACGAAACCCCTCTTAAGGATGGCGATGAGGTCTCAATAATTCCAGCAATAGCAGGAGGCAGTCAATGAAACTTACAGATGCGCAGATAGAGCGCTATTCAAGACAATTGATATTGCCTAACATAGGCGGCAAGGGCCAGGAAAAGATTTTAAACGCAAAGGTCCTGGTGATCGGCGCAGGAGGACTTGGTTCGCCTGCGTCGTTATATCTTGCGTCAGCTGGCGTGGGAAAGATCGGCATTGTGGATTCTGACAAGGTCGAGGTAAACAATCTCCAGAGACAGATAGTGCATTCCACAAGTACTGTTGGGAAGCCAAAGGTAGATTCTGCAAAAGAAAGACTCAATGCAATAAATCCCGAGATAGAGATAGTGCCTTTCAATCTACGGCTAACCTCTGCCAATATCATGGACATCATAAAGGACTATGATATTGTCGTGGATGGCTCTGATAATTTTCCGACGAGGTTTCTTGTAAATGACGCATGTGTTCTGGCTAAGAAGCCTCTTTCGCACGGCGGCATATTCAGGTTTGACGGCCAGGCAATTACAATCTTGCCAGGTGAAAGTGCATGCTACAGGTGTCTTTTTCCTGAGCCGCCTCCGCCAGGCCTTGTTCCGAGCTGTCAGGAGGCAGGCATATTAGGTGTAGTTGCTGGGATAATAGGGACTATCCAGGCAAACGAGGTATTGAAATATATACTGAAAACAGGGGATCTTTTGACAGGAAGATTATTGGTGTTTAACGCGCTGGATTCGAGCTTCAGGCAGGTCAAGGTCCCTAAGGATCCGAATTGTCCGGTATGCGGCAAGAATCCGACTGTTACAGAATTGATAGATTATGAACAATTCTGTCAAGTGAAACCCAGGTCCGCCGCAGGCGGATCTGATGGCTGAACTTGTCCCCCCTGTTTTCTTTGTTTTCATCCCTAGAAATCGCGAATGCGATTTCAGGGATTAAATCCCGGAAATTCTCCGAATTTCACGGGACAAAGAAAACAAAGAAGGGGGGATAATTCGCACCTTCATAGAAGTTAACCAGAGAAGATGTAGTTACGAAAATCAAAGATTTTCATAACTACAGTGCTCATTAAAAAAAGGAGGAGGACATGCCAAAACTCATTGTACATCTAATATATCCACAGAAATTAATCAAAGAACCTGTAATCTACACCATGGCTAAAAAATATGATGTAATCCCGAATATCAGAAGGGCCAAGGTCACAGAGGAAATAGGCGAGATGACACTGGAACTCAACGGCACAAAGGAAAACCTTGAGGCCGGCAGAAAGTATTTAGAAAAGACAGGAGTCAAAGTCGAACCAGTCGTAGGAGATATTGTTGAATAAGAGAAAATTGTTGTTAGGTTGTTTTATTTTTTTAGCGGGAATCTCTTTTGTCGGTTGCAACCGCATGGAAAGCCTGGAGAAGATAGATCTAAGCGATACGGTAGAGTTAGAAGAGATAAAATCCCTTCAAAGGCCTGAGATTAATATATGCGTAGGCTCTATGATTACGCCAGAAGAAGGCTACGCATATTACAAGAGACTGCTGGATTATATCGGGCAGAAACTGCACCTGAAAATAAATTTTGTTGAAAAAAGGACTTATAGAGAAGTGAACTCTTCTTTAAAAAATGGCAATATTGATGTGGCATTTGTATGTGGCGGGCCGTATGTAATGGGTCATGATGAGTTTGGCTTGGAACTTTTAACTGCTCCAGTGGTAAATGGCAAGCCATTATATTACTCTTATGTTATTGTTGGAAAGGACAGTAAGATTAATGACCTTCATGGATTAAAGGGAAAGACATTTGCCTTTGTGGACCCGATATCCAATACAGGCAAATTGATCCCTACCTATATGTTATATGAATTAGGAGAGACCCCTCAGAGTTTTTTCAAGGAATACTCGTATACCTATGGCCATGACAGATCAATCAAGGCCGTGGCTCAGGGCATAGTTAATGGGGCAGCTGTTGACAGTCTTATATGGGACTATATGGATAAAAATGGCAGCATCTATACCCAAAAGACAAGTATAATCAAGGTTTCCGAGCCCTATGGTATTCCTCCGGTAGTGGTGCGGCCAGGGCTGGATGAGGGCCTAAAAGCAAAAATAAAAGATATTCTGTTGAATATGCATAATAACGAAGAAGGAAAAGAGATACTTAAGGGCATGTTCATTGATAGATTCATCGAGATAGACGATTCCAGCTATGATACAATAAGACACGTCAGGGAGAGTGTTATAAAAAGAGATCCTGATTAGAGGTAACTTGTGAAGAGCATACGGTCAAAACTTATTTTCTGGGTCGCGGTATTGTTTATATTTATAGGCCTGTCTATATATCTGCCTCTTTCGATCATACTGCCGGAGAAAATTACGTCCCAGGTCATTAAAAGGGATGTGGATATTGCGAAATTCCTCTCCAATGAAACGAAGAGTCTTTTGCTACTCGACGACAAAATTGCACTTTCAATACTCCTGCATGATAATCTGGATAGATTAGAGGATGTGCAGTATTTATTTGTTCGCGGTCCTGAGGAAAAAATAATATCCCATACATTTAATAAAGGATTTCCAAAAGGACTTTTGTCATTTAATCCAGGTTCATATCCGCATAGCGTGAAAGGGTTTTTAAGCAATAACAGGCGTCTTTACGACATAGCTATACCGATATTAGAAGGAGAGCTGGGAACCCTTCATATGGGCATTTCTTTAGAGTCTGGCAAAAAGGATATCGCGGAGATTGCAAAGATAAATTATTATGTAGCGATTGTTATTCTTATAGGTCTAGGCATAGGCATCGTTGTATTTTTAATCATAGGGATTTTATTTTCAAACCAGATCATAAGATTGAAAAACTTCGCTTCCAGGATCGGAGGCGGGGATTTAGAGGCAAAGATCGACATAAAATCAAAGGACGAGATAGGGGAATTGACAACGGCATTTAATGAAATGGTCGGGCACTTAAAGGAGAACATACAGGAAATCAAGAGACTAAATACAGTGGAAGAACGTAACAGGATCGCCCTTGACCTGCACGATGGTTGCGCGCAGGACCTGGCCAATATTATAAAAAGGATCGAGCTCAGCGAGAGACTTTATAAGATCGACCCTGCGAAGGCTATCGAGGAGCTGGCGTTATTAAGAGAAAGCACAAAGGACCTTTTAAACAGGACGCGTCAGGTGATATTTGATCTCAAGTCGCCAGAAGAGACAGATTTTAATATAGTGGATAATTTAAATAGTTATCTCATAGAGTATAAGAAAAGTAACAACATAGATGTTAATCTAAATATCTCCGGCTCAATAGATGGTATCGTGAACAAAAAATCAGTTTTTTATATCATTCGAGAGGCGCTTGCCAATGTAAAGAAGCATAGCATGGCAAGAAAAGTGGACCTGAGTTTAGTGGCAAATAATGGCAGCAACCTAAAGATATTTATCAAGGATGACGGAAAGGGTTTTAATGTAAATCGCACAGAACTATCTGGTTCAAGTTCTGGCAAGTGGGGCCTTGCAGGTATGCGCCAGAGGGCAAGTTCTTTAGGCGGGACATTTGTTATTGAGTCTGTACCCGAACAAGGTACAATGGTTTCTATAGATATCCCTCTTAAGGAGAGGAGTTAGATATGTCAGATACTATAAGAGTATTTTTGTGCGATGATCATACGTTGTTTCGGCAGGGCATAAGGAAACTATTAACATTAGAAAATGATATCAAGGTAGTAGGCGAAGCAGATAATGGTCTGGATATGATCCCGATGCTGAAGAAAAAAGGGCCTGATGTGATACTGCTGGATATTGGCATGCCTAAAATGGATGGGGTTACTGCTACCTATAAGGTTAAAAAACTCATGCCGCATTTGGAAATCATCATCCTCACGGTGTATGAAGACGAGCCGCACATCTTTGAGGCAATTAAGGCAGGCGCAAAGGGATATTTATTAAAGGACGTTTCCATAGATGACCTTTTAAAGGCGATCCGCAGGGTCTATAAAGGCGAGGCCTTGATTCAGCCTGTAATAGCAGCCAAGGTCTTAAAAGAGTTTGCCATGCTTGATAAGAGGAAGATAAAAGAAGGCGACAGGTTTTATAACGAGCTGACAGAAAGAGAAAAAGAGATCCTGCGCTTGATCGCACTGGGAGGAGCCAATAAAGAAATAGCCAAAAAACTCGGAATCGTAGAAAAGACTGTAAAAAACCATATTTCTAATATCTTTCAAACCCTCCATGTCAATAACCGCACCAAGGCCGCCCTGTACGTCATAGACAAGAAGCTATAGGACTAAAGTCCCAGAGGAAGCTAGGTCTTTATATTTTGGCTAAATGGGACCTTTGCCTCTTGTTGGTATTCTTTATATATATACAATATAGCTAATATTCCTATTTTATATTAGGGAGAGTAGTGTTTCATGAAGTGGTTTATCTCACATAATACAATACGATCATCTTTTCAACTAACACTTGAGAAAGAGTGTGGCGAGAAAGTCAGCCACTGTTATCAGTGCGGCAAGTGCTCTGCAGGATGTCCTATTGCTTTCCAGATGGATTATCTCCCAAACCAGATTATACGAATGACCCAGCTCGGCATGGAACAACAGGTACTGTCCAGCAGGACCATATGGCTTTGTGCATCATGTCTTACCTGCACTGTCAGATGCCCTCGCGAGATAGATATAGCAGAGATAATGGATTATCTAAGGCGGCAGGCGTATAAAAAAGGCATTATCCCTGTGGAAGAGACCGAGATACCTCTTTTCAATAAGATTTTTTTGAGAAATATCGAACTTTTTGGGAGACTTTATGAGATGGGCCTGATAGGCATGTTTAATATGTTGAGCGGGGAGTTTTTTAAAGACGTGTTTCTGGCCCCAAAGATGTTTCTTAAACAAAAGATCAGTATCTTCCCTCCAAGGGTTAAAAACATAAAAGAGACAAGGGCTATTTTTAAAAGATCAGGAAAATTAGGCAAGGCGCACAGAGACAAGCTTCTTAATCCAAGGCTTTTATTTTTGAATCTATCCAGAAAGATCATAGGAAAGATAGCTAAGCGAGATAATTCATGAAATACGCGTATTTTCCAGGATGTTCACTTCATTCAACCGCAAAAGAGTACGACCTGTCTACTAAAGAAGTAGCCAGGGCCCTTGGTATCGAGCTTATAGAAATCCCTGATTGGATATGCTGTGGCGCCACACCTGCCCATATCACAATGCACCTTTTATCATTGGCCCTTCCGGTAAAAAATCTCCTTAAGGCAAAAGAGATGGATTCATTTGAGGTAGTCACTTGCTGCGCCGCCTGTTTTAGCCGCCTTAAAATAGCCAATCACTTTATGCAAAATGATAACAAGCATAGAAAAAATGTCGAAGAGATAGTAGGCGAGCCTTATAAGGGTGAGGTCAAGGTAAGGCATTTCTTGGATGTTTTGATAAATGTTTTTGGATTAAAAAACCTGACCGAGAGGGTGACTAATAAATTGAGCGGCCTAAAGGTGGCGTGTTATTATGGATGCCTTTTAACCAGGCCCCCGGAGATTACACAGCTTGATGATCTTGAAGAGCCGCATCTCATGGACGATTTAATGAAGGTATTAGATGCCGAGCCAGTAAAGTGGCCGTATAAGACAGAATGCTGCGGCGCGAGTTTCTCACTTACAAAGACAGATATAGTGCTTAAATTATCCGGGGACATACTGCAGATGGCCCATGATGAAGGCGCACAGGCAATAGTAGTGGCTTGTCCTTTGTGCCAGTCAAATCTGGATTTAAGACAGGCAGCAATAAAGAAAAAATACAAGAAAGATTTTAATATACCGATTCTTTATTTTACACAACTTGTGGGGCTGAGTTTAGGTATTGAGCCGAAAAAATTAGGACTAGATAAGCATATCGTCAACCCTCTTCCATTGCTGAAGGAGAGAAAGGTCTTGGTCGATAAATAGCCATGAAAATAGGAGTATTTGTCTGCCATTGCGGAACTAATATTGCCGGCACTGTTGATGTAGAGCGCGTTAGCCAAGCTGCCTCTAAGTTTCCAAAGGTCAAGCACTCTGCTTCGTATAAATACATGTGTTCCAACCCTGGCCAGAATCTGGTAAAGGACGCTATTAAGAAACATAAATTAGACAGGATCGTCATTGCCTCTTGTAGTCCCAGCCTTCACGAAAAGACCTTTAGAAAGTGTGTAGAAGCAGCCGGGATAAATCCATATTTGATAGAGATGGCCAATATCAGGGAGCATTGTTCATGGGTCCACAAGGATAGAGAAAAGGCTACTCAGAAGGCGATAGAGCTTACAAGGCTCGCAGTTTCCAAGGTTTCACGAAACAAGCCGTTAGAAAAGACTTATACCACGATAGAAAAAAAGGTTTTGATTATAGGAGGAGGTATTTCCGGGATTCAGGCGGCAATAGATATCGCGTTTGCAAATTATCCGGCTGTCATAGTAGAAAGAGAGCCTTCTATCGGCGGCAGGATGGCGCGTTTTGATAAGACCTTCCCGACGCTTGACTGCGCTGCCTGTATTTTAACTCCAAAGATGGTAACTGTTTCTCAGAGCGAACATGTCACCATGCACACCTATTCTGAAATAGAAGAAGTCTCAGGCTTCGTAGGAAATTTTACCGTAAAGATCAGGAAAAAGGCGCGGTCAGTCGATATTAATAAATGCACTGGCTGCGGCGCCTGTTACAATAAGTGTCCTGTCAAGGTCCCCTCAGAATTTGACATGGGACTTGGTAAGAGAAAGGCTATTTACACCCCTTTTCCCCAGGCTGTTCCCAATGTACCTGTTATAGACCGTGAGAATTGTTTGTATTTCAAGACAAAAAAATGCGGCATCTGTAAAAAGATCTGTACGGTCGGCGCGATAGATTATGATATGAAAGACGAGGTTATAGAAGAGAAATTCGGCGCGATTATTGTAGCAACTGGCTTTAACCAGTTTGACCATTCAGTTTATGGTGAATACGGCTATGGTAAACATAAGGATATGATAACAGGACTGCATTTTGAGCGCATGGTAAATTCCTCTGGACCAACAGGCGGCAAGATCATCAGGCCTTCTGACGGAAAGGAAGTGCGCGACGTTGTTTTTATTCAATGCGTTGGCTCGCGCGATGAACAGAAGGGCCTTCCTTATTGTTCAAGGCTATGCTGTATGTACACGGCAAAACACGCGCTTCTTTTAAGAGAGCATAATAAGGATAGCCAGGCCTATGTCTTTTATATCGACATAAGGGCAGCAGGCAAAAATTATGAGGAATTTGTAAAAAAGGTCCAGGACGAGTATGGCGCGATATATTTAAGAGGAAGGGTCTCGCGCATATTTGAGAAGGGCGGAAAGCTTATTGTAAGGGGAGCTGACACATTAAGCGGCGCGCAGATCGAGATAAAGGCGGATTTAGTGGTTCTGGCAACAGGATTGGTTGCGCAAAAGGATGCACCAAGCTTAGCGCAGATGCTGCATATACCGTATGATAAGAATAATTTGTTCACAGAGGCGCATCCAAAGCTTGCGCCTGTCGAGACAATAACAAGCGGGATATTTTTGACAGGGGCGTGCCAGTCGCCAAAAGATATTCCAGATACAGTGGCTACTGCGTCAGCTGCGTCAGTCAAGGCCCTGGGTCTAATGGTGCAGGATAAGCTGGCAAGAGAGCCCTTGATCGCCAGTGTCAATCAGGATCTATGCTCTGGGTGCCTGGCTTGTCTAAAGGCATGCCCATTTAGCGCAATAGAAGAAGACGAGATCGAGGATCGCAAGCTCAGGAGAAAAAGAACAGTTGCAAAGGTGCGTGAAGCTGTTTGCACAGGCTGCGGCAACTGTACAGCTGTTTGCAGGATGGCTGCTATAGATCTAGAGGGATTTACTAACACTCAGATTATGGAAGAGGTAGAAACATTATGAGTGAGTGGGAACCGAAGATAGTAGGCTTTCTCTGTAATTGGTGTAGCTATGCTGGAGCGGATTTAGCCGGGACCTCCAGGCTTGAATATCCGCCTAATATAAGGATTATCAGGCTCCCCTGTTCAGGCAGGGTCAACCCTTTATTTATCTTAAAGTGTCTTTCCAATGGCGCTGACGGGGTATTGATATCCGGCTGTCATATTGGTGACTGTCACTATTCAGAGGGAAATTTTTACGCGCGCAGGAGATTTGCAGTCTTAAAGAAACTTTTGGAATATCTGGGCATAGACCCGAGGAGATTCCAGATGTCATGGGTATCTGCTTCTGAAGGCGACAAATGGGCAAGACTCGTGACAGAATTAGTAGAAGAGATCAAACAGGCCGGGCCAAACAAGGATTTCGTTAGGAAAAATGATTGACCAGATAAAAACTAAGGCAAAAGAGTTATTAAAGACGAAAAAAGTAGACATAGTTATTGGTTATAAGAAGGCCAGTGACAGGATAGGCGCTATACCTGCTTTTATTGATAAGGAAGGGGATATTGATAAATTAATATGGGATGGGTATTGCGTCTATAATCTTAGCAATTATCTAAAAGACTTTCCAGGCAAAAAAATAGGAATAGTGACAAAGGGTTGCGACGCAAAGTCAATGACAGTGTTATTGCAGGAAAATCAATTGAAGAGGGAGGACATATTTATAATCGGCATCGAGTGTTCAGGCATAGTTGATGAAAAGAGGAAAGGCGGGGATATAGCCTATGATGAAAGATGCAAGGGATGTAAGCCCGCGACGCCGCCCATTTACGATGTTTTGATAAAAGAGGAAGAAAAGAAACAGGCCCCAAGATTGGAACAGGATCCTTATGAGAGCGTGCGTAAATTAGAGACAAAATCTATCGAAGAAAAGTTTAAGTTCTGGCAGGATGAATTTTCAAGATGTATCCGTTGTTATGCCTGTAGACAGATCTGTCCCTTATGTTATTGCCCGAGATGCGTGGCTGAGCAGACGCAGCCTGCCTGGTTTTCAAAGGCGGTTTCTGTAGAGGGCAATTTCAGCTGGAACGTGAACCGCGCGATGCATCTGGCTGGAAGATGTATTGACTGCGGAGAATGCGAAAGGGCCTGCCCTGCGGGGATACCCTTAAGAGATATAAATAAAAAGATAGAAAAGGATGTAAAAGAGCTTTTTAGTTATGAGGCAGGAGTAGACACTGAACAGAAACCTTTATTCAGCTCGTTTGACAAAAACGACCCAGAGGATTTTATCAAGTAAGTCCGCTTACAGCGGACTTACTTGATCCCCCCTGTTTAGTTTTGTGAAGCAAAACTAGGGGGGATTAATTTAATATATTATGCAAAGACTTATTACTAAACAAGATTTGGTTAACAAGTTAACAGAGCTCTTGAAAGACTTCGAGGTCGTAGGGCCAAAAGAGCTCTCTAATAAAGGTATATTCTATCAGGTCATAGAGGATGCAAAGGAGTTATATCTGGGGCAAGATTTTGCAATAGAGCCGATAAAGAAATTCTTTTTAGAGCCGTCTTCCTGGATCCTAAGACACGCTAAGGACGATGTAAGCTTAGAAAGTTTTCCCCAGTCAGATAAAAAGAGAATAGTTATTGGAGCCCGGCCGTGCGAGGCAAAAGGGTTGGCATTATTGGATAAGCTGTTCGATTCCGAATACAAGGACGATTTTTATATAAATAACCGCAAGAGGACTATTGTTGTGGGCCTTGCCTGCGCTAAACCTGACATGAGCTGTTTTTGCACATCAATGCAGGGGTCGCCAGCAGAAACCTCTGGGATGGATGCGTTGATCTTTGAATCAGGCGATGGATTTATCATAGAGCTGGTTACTGATAAGGCAAAGCATATTCTCGGCTCTATAGGAGAGGATATTAAAGAAGATCAGAAATTAAATAAAGACAAAATGAAAGCCCTGGTCAAGAAAGTGATAAAGACACCTGAAAGCCTGGACAAGGTCTTTGAGAGCGATTATTGGGACGAGGTCTCCAGGCCGTGTATAAGTTGCGGCGTGTGCACATTTTTATGCCCGACCTGTCATTGCTTTGATCTGGTGGATGAAGAGAAAAAGAGGATGAGGTGTTATGACGGATGCAGCTTTCCGGATTTTACGCTCGAGGCGTCTGGCGTGAATCCCAGGCCTACAAAAAAGGAACGCTACAGGCAGAGGGTATTTCACAAATTCGATTATTTTAAGAAAAATTTTGGGGAAAATCTCTGTGTAGGCTGTGGGAGATGCATCAGGCATTGTCCGGTGAAAATCGATATAGCAGATATTGTGGATAAAGCGCCTATTTAAAAGATGAAAAATATTTATTTACCTCATATAGCTGAAATAGTCGACGTAAAGCAGGAGACATCTGATATAAAGACGTTCACGCTCAGGTTCAAGGATAAGGCAGTTGGGAAGGCCTTTACCTATAAACCAGGCCAGTTTGTGGAGTTCTCGATATTTGGCGAGGGTGAATCGCCTTTCTGCATCTCGAATTCGCCCACGAGAGATTCCATAGAATGCAGTGTCAAGAAAATGGGCAAGGTCACCCAGGTCTTGCATGAGATGGATATAGGCGATGAGGTAGGCATAAGAGGGCCTTACGGCAATGGCTTTCCCCTTGATGAATTAAAAGGCAAGAATCTTTTATTTGTTGCCGGCGGAATAGGGCTCGCGCCCTTACGCTCCTTAATAAATTATTGTTTTGATAATAGAAAAGACTATAAGACTATTACTATCGTGAATGGCGCGCGCACGTCAAAAGACCTTGTCTATAAGGATGAATATAAGACATGGGAAAAGGCAAAGGATGCGCACCTACATTTAACTGTTGACTGCCAGGAGGATAACTGGACATGCATGGTAGGCGTGGTGCCAAAGATCCTGGAAGAGATAAAACCAACCTGTAAGGACAGCATAGCTATTGTCTGCGGCCCGCCAATAATGATAAAGTTCACGCTGCCTGTTCTTATGAGATTGGGTTTTTGCCCCGAGTCTATTCTTACTACGTTAGAGATGAAGATGAAATGCGGCCTGGGTAAATGCGGCAGATGTAATATCGGAAATCTATATATTTGCAAGGATGGACCTGTTTTTAGTTATGCTCAATTAAATGGTATGAACTATGATCATTAAGATTTGGTTAAAAGCCATAAGGGCGCCATTTTTTACCGCGACCATAATCCCGGTTACTCTGGGCTCAGTGATTGCCTGGCATGATACCAATGATTTTATGTGGCTGAGATTCTGGCTTACGATGCTTGGTGTGCTGTTTGTGCACACAGGGACAAATCTAGCCAATGATTATTTTGACCATGTCTCTGGATGCGATGAGGCAAATTCTACGCCTACGCCTTTTAGCGGAGGAAGCAGGGTGATCCAGAATGGACTTATTGCTCCCAGGAAGATTTTATATGTCTCCCTGGTCTCATTTATTATTGGCAGCGCAATCGGCCTTTATCTAAATCATTTGTGTAAAGGGAATATAATCCTCGTCTTAGGTATGATCGGTGTATCTTTAGGATTTTTTATAGCGTCAAGTCATTCCGTATAGGATACGGGGGCTTCGGAGAGATGGCAGTAGGGATTGGCTTTGGTCCGCTGATAGTATTGGGCTCATATTATGTACAAGCGCAGATTTTACCTTTCAGGATATTCCTGATATCAATCCCTGTCGGCATTTTAATTGCCCTGGTAGTATTCATAAACGAATTTCCAGATTACCTTGCTGATAAGTCAGCAGGGAAAAGGACTATCGTGGTCAGGCTGGGGAAGAAAAACGCCATGGTTTTATATCATATTCTGTTAGTTAGTGTATATGCGGCCATAGTATTTTTAGTAATATTTAAATTTTTACCAGTAGCGTCTTTGATCGTTTTTTTAAGCCTTCCTTTAACTATAAAGGCATTCACAGTGTCCAGGAAAAATTTTGACAAGGTTTACGAATTATTACCAGCAAATGCCTCGACTATAGGGCTGCATATGGCAATAGGTGCACTATTATCCATAGGCATAGCGTTAGACAGGATCTTATGCGCTTAAAAGATATCTATAAACCGATCGAGAAAGAACTGATGGGCGTGGAAGACCTATTGAGAGACTCTCTTAATAGCACCACGAATAAATCCATATCCCGGGTCTGCAATTATTTATTGGATGCGAAAGGCAAAAGACTCAGGCCGGCCCTGGTTCTGCTGTCAGGTAAGGCCACTAGCGACGCTGCTGTCGCGACCCCGATACTTATAAAGATCGCCTGCGGCATAGAGCTGATCCATGCTGCTTCTTTGGTCCATGATGATGTAATCGACCATTCCAATCTCCGTCACAATAAACCCACGATTAATTTTAAATGGGGCCAGGATCTTTCTATTGCCCTTGGAGACTACCTTTATTCTGTGGCGTATGAATTGATCTCCCAGTGCAACAATATAGATATCCTCCAGTGTATAAGTTCTGCCACAAAGGCAATGTGCGAGGGCGAGCTTGTTCAGGTCTCAGAAAGGGATAATCTGGACCTATTAAAGAGGAGGTACATCGTTATTGTAAAAAAGAAGACAGCCAGCCTTTTTGCCGCGAGCTGCCAGTCAGGCAGCCTGGTTTCTAAAAGCAAAAGATCTTTACAGGTTGCCATGAAGGCGTATGGCTTGAATTTTGGCATCGGGTTTCAGATAACAGATGATTATCTGGATATCGTGAGCGAGGAAAAGAGATTGGGCAAAAAACCAGGACAGGATATAAGCGTGGGAGAGATGACCTTACCCTTATTAAATCTATTAAAATCAGTACCGGCACATGAAAAAGAGAAATTTAAGACATTGGTTTCCAAGGGATCTTTGAATGCGGTGAAGACGAGGCTTATTCATTCCGGGGCAGCAGAAAAGACAAGACAAGAGGTTTCCTCATATATGGGGCTTGCGAAGAAGAGCTTGGATACTCTACCAGAAACAGTCTTTAAAAGAAGCCTGGTTAATTTAACAGATTTTATAATAGAGAGAAATTTTAACCTGTAAAAAAAAGGGGGGGGTGGAAACATGAAGCTAGATTTGAAGTTAGCTGGCGTAGTTGTTTTGCTTGCCTTGGTTTTCAATGTTTGGACAAGCGAGGCATACGCTAGTTGTGGAGGATGTGGCGCAGGAGGAGAATCGGTAGATGCAGTGACAGAGGCCTTGCCTGTAAGTTTTAAGGCCGAGGTTATTTGTTTGGGTTGTGCTTTGAAAAAAGGGCAGGGTGCAAAGACGCAGTGTTCTCTGTACGGACATGTAAATGCACTTAAGAGTGAAGACGGCAGGATCTGGACGATATTGGAGAACGATGCATCTACAGGACTTATTAATTCACATGAGTACGCGGGAAAACAGGTTGAGATCACAGGAAAAAAATTCGGCGGCACTCAGATAATAGAAATAGAAAATTTTAAACTTGTAGAATAACAGAAAGGAGGACGTAAATGCGGTTTTTAAGAGTATGTTTGATTTTAATATTCAGTGCAGGAATTATTTTTACATCAGTGCCTGGTTTATATGCTGATGAGACAAGCGAGATTATTTTAAAACTTCTTGTGAAAAAAGGCATAATCACCCAGGAAGACGTAGACGAGATAAAAAGCCAGGTGGTGAAAGAAAAATCATTGGTACCTCAAGGAATAGAAGAGAGAGTAACATTACTTGAGGAGAAGTCAGAAGAAACAGGATTTCTTTCAGCGAAAGGTTATAAGATTGACGTAAAAGGCGGGGCAGAGATCGAATTTGTAAACATACAGGATGATGATGCGGGGGTAGCGCTAGATACTACAAGTAGCCCAGATGACTCTGAAAATCCTAGACTCCAGGTAGATAAAGTTACAATGAGATTTACTGTAACAGGGGAAGATGAGACAGTCGGATTTTCTACTGAGCTGGAAATGGATGAGGGAGATAAGGCCTTTTTTGACGATGCCTATATTTTTGTAAAAGATTTAGAATGGCTTCAGGCTGCTCACTCGTTTACAGTGGGTTTACAGAATAGGTTTATAGTGCCAAAGCAGATTTTCGAAAGCTATCCCTTGAATGGATTTGCTTGGTATGAGGACGAAGAATACATGGCACTCTATAAAGGTGAGCATGATGACTGGTTATACTGGTATGGCGAACTTGCCCGCGCAAATGAAATAGATGACAAGGCGCCAACAGAAAATGGTCAGTTTGAAATGATCCATGACAACAGGCGTACCAGTAATTCTGCAGAGATAGGAAATAAATTTGCTGCTGGTGGTGGTCTTGGGCTCAAGCTTAAATTAAAAGATCTTGGGAAGGTTAATATCCTTGGATTTGGCCGTAGTGGAACATTAACTGATGATGATGTTTCATTTATGCAGGGTTTAACTGGTTACTCTTCCTCAGAAACAAGCACTGATTATTTGAGGACAGGTGTAAATTTAGATTATAAGCATAAAAATTGTGGGTTAAGAGGTCAGTTTATGTATGCAGAGGATGGAACTTTAGACAGAAAGGGTTGGTATATAGAGCCTTACTACAATATTCATGTTGGTTGGAGGTATTTGGATAGCATAACTCCAGCGGTACAGTTAAGCTGGTTGGATGTTGATCTTGCAAATACGACAGCTGATGCCAGAACTTGGGATCGCGAAAAGTACACACTTGGAGCAGTATTCAAGATTAACAAGAATCTTCAGTGGAAAAACGAGTACTCAATTAATGAAGAGGATACTGGCGGAGCAGAAGTTGATAACAATGAATTTATTAGTCAGTTGAAATTTAGTTTCTAAGAGGTAATGGAAAAAAAGTTAAATGTATCAAGGTAGGCAAGGCTTGGCCTTGCCTACCTTGAAGAGAAGGATGAGTTAAAAAATAGACTCGACTTGTAAAATGGTGGTAAATAAGAAAGGGGGCGGGTACATTGACTGAATATAAAATTTTTACACATCTTTCATATGACTGGATGATTGTCAGCTATTTTTTTCTTGGTGGTTTAGCTGCTGGCGCGTACTTTTTTTCAGTAGCGGCAAATTATTGGATAAAGGAGTTTAAGTCACTGGCAAAGACAGCAGCGATTTTGACTCCTATAGCGCTTGCCATTGGACTGGCATTTCTCCTGCTTGATCTAGGACAGCCATTTAGGTCCTGGCGAATTTTCCTGCATTTCAATCCTACCTCGGCTATTTCATATGGCATCTGGTTTTTAAATATTTTCTTCATCCTGAGTTTGGTCTATGCGTGGTTTACCTCAAGAGGTGAAAACGAGAAGGCAAAAAAGTTTGCCTATCTTGGCTTGCCTTTTGGTTTATTAGTAGCTATATATACAGGCGTACTTTTGGCTCAGGCGCCGGGCAAGGCATTGTGGCATTCTGCGCTTTTGCCAGTACTATTTCTTATAGGAGGAGTAATTTCCGGCATTGCATTGGTGATGCTGGTTTCTTCAGGCGCAGCAGAAAAAGCAGTTTCGGTTAAAGTCGGTAGACTTCTCGTCGGGCTTCTTTTAGTTGAATTAGGACTGATTTTAACGGAACTTATTATTCTTGCTAATGGAGACGCTGAGGCCATAATGACAGTCAAAGTGATTTTGACAGGCCAGTATAGTTTTTTGTTCTGGATAGTAGAGATCCTCCTTGGAGCCATAATACCGATATTTATTCTTTTTAAGACTGAGGTATCCTCCAGGGCTCAAGCAGTGGCTGCAATGCTTATTTTAGTGGGGATATTTGCGATGCGTTTTATTATAGTAGTCGGTGGGCAGATTGTTAGTTAAAAAGTGAGAGGTGAACCAATGGCAAAGGCTCATAATGATAAGAAGACGTTAGTTGTAGAGAAAGGGATTACCCGCCGGCAGTTTTTTAAGTTGGGGGGAGCTGGCGTAGCAGCTGCGGCTGTTAGTATGATTGCCGGTGAAGTCTCTGCTTCAGAAAGTTCGTTAAAGGGTAAAAGGCTCGCTATGGTGATCGACCTTCAGGGGTGCACTGGATGTGGTGGATGCATGATATCCTGTAAGAACGAGAACAATGTACAGGAAGGCGTTGCCTGGTCCTATAAAAAAAGCAGCACTACTGGTACATTTCCTAACGTAAGATATGAATATATTCCTACGTTGTGTAATCATTGTGAGAAGGCGCCGTGCGTTAGGGCTTGTCCTACAGGGGCTATGCAAAAGATAGATGGCGACATAACCATGCATGATCCAGAGAAATGCATAGGTTGCAAGACTTGTATTGCCATGTGCCCGTATGGAGTGATCTCCCGTAACTCAAAAAGGACTCACGGGTTCTGGAGAAAAGACAAGGCCTTGATAAAGGGTTGCACTGAATCGCCTAAAGAGGTCGTGAAAAAGGTCAAAGGAACAGTCGTTCCTTATTATAATCCGGATAGAGAAAAAAATATTAAGGGATCAGGTTTAAGATATAAAGGTATTGTGGAGAAGTGCACTTTCTGTGACCACAGGGTAAAAAGAGGAAAATTGCCATACTGTGTCTTGAGGTGCCCGGCGCAGGCGAGGATATTCGGAGACCTGAATGATACTAAGAGTAAGGTGAATGAGATCCTTGGAAAGTACAAGCCGATGAGACTCAAGGAACATCTTGGAACAGAACCCAAAGTGTTTTATGTAAGAGACTATAATCCCGGTAATTATAAAAGAAGTTATGGAAGTATCTAGGTAAAAAAGGAGGACGAGAGATGGACACGAAGAATAGTAAAATGACCCGTAGAGATTTCGTAAAAAGCGCTGTGCTTACAGGCGCAGCTGTCGCAGTCGGCTCTAATCTTAAACCGGCATTAAGGGCTTTTGCGGCAACAGCTGAGCCCCCATTTACTGAATCCGGGAAATGGAAACCAACTACATGTCAGGGGTGTACTTCCTGGTGTTCTGTGCAGGCGTATGTAGTGGATGGAAGGGCTATAAAGGTAAGAGGCAACCCGAATTCCAAGGTAAATGGAAAGGCTGGTTGTCCCCGCTCGCATATGTCTCTCCAGCAGGTCTATGACCCTGACAGGATCAAGGTCCCGATGAAGAGGACCAATCCTAAAAAAGGTAAAAATGAGGATCCTGGATTTGTCCCTATATCATGGGATGAGGCGCTTAATACGATTGCTGACAAGATAATGGAGCTCAGGAACGCCGACGAGACATATAAATATATGCTTATGAGAGGCAGATATTCATATATGCGGGACATACTCTATGATCGCATGACCAAGATCATAGGTTCTCCCAATAATATCTCCCACAGCGCAATCTGCGCCGAGGCAGAAAAATTTGGACCTTATTATACAGAAGGATTATGGGATTATAGGCAATACGATATTAAAAACACCAGATATGTAATTTTGTGGGGAGCTGATCCTATTTCAGCCAACAGGCAGGTTTCCTATTATCTGAGTGAATGGGGCGATATGCTTGACAGGGCGCAGGTAGCTGTCATAGATCCGAGATTGTCTGCTACTGCTACTAAGGCGGATGAATGGTTGCCTATTAAGCCTGGTCAAGACGGGGCATTGGCTTCTGCAATGGCTCATGTAATTCTGACTGAGGGCCTGTGGTACAAGGACTTTGTCGGAGATTTTGATGTAAACTCTCCTGTAAAAAAGTTTGAGAAGGACAAGACAATACCAGAAGAATTTGCTTCTACCCAGTCTGACGGCAGCACGTTAAATTCACAAACTTTCAAGGAAAAATACACGCATGGCCTTATTAAGTGGTGGAATATAGAGCTTTATGATAAAACACCGGAGTGGGCAGAAAAGAGGACTGGCATAACGGCTGATCAAATAAGAAGAGTAGCGATAGGATACGGAAAAGCAGCGCCGCATGCTATTTGCTGGGTCGGTGGCGGTCCGGTTATGCAGGTCAGAGGCGGGTATACTAGCATGGCTGCGCATGCCTTAAATGGACTTGTTGGTTCAGTGGATAATGTAGGCGGGACACTCCAGGCCAATAAAGAGTATACGAAAGCATTTCCAAAACCAGATGACTTCATGGATGATATAGCAAAGGAAGGCAAAAAGCATAAGAAGATAGACCATAGAGGGAGAAAGGAATTCCCGAGCCTTAAGAAAGGAAAACCAGGTTCAGCGGTTGTTACCAACAGGGCAGCGGATGGGATATTGAACGAAGACCCTAGTGAAATAAAGGTTGCGATAGGCTACATGAATAACTTTGCATTTTCATGTCCTGGCTCAGAAAGATGGGAAAAGGCCTTGAGTAAGATCCCTTTTCTCGTCCATATTACCACGCATGCAGCAGAATTTACGTGGTTTTCTGATATAGCGCTGCCTTCCACTCATCATATGTTCGAGAAATGGGGATGGGTGAAGTCACACGGTAATGGATATCGCCACGTTACTCTGCTACAGCCAGTGAATGATAGAGTGTGGGATGTGAAGACAGACGAAACCGAGATACCATGGCTTATAGCTGAAAAGCTTGCGCAAAGAGGATTTGATAACTTATTGCGCCACTACAAGGAATACAAGGATCCGGAAACTGGTAAGGCGCCTACCAATGAAAAAGAGTTTGCCCTTTACGCGCTTAAATATGCCACTGAGAAACTCTGGGATCCTTCTAAATATGAAGGCGGAGATAAGTTAAGCGGCTGGCAGGAACTTGTAGAAAAGGGCGTTTGGAATTCAGACCCTTACCCCTATAAAAAGAGATGGGGAAAGATGAAGACCAAGACCGAGAAGTTCGAGTTTTATAGCGAGACACTAAAAGAGGCCCTGACCGCGCACGCAGAAAAACATAATACCAGCACAGATGATATACTTTCTACTTGTAACTACCAGGCCAGGGGTGAGAAGGCATTTGTTCCACACTACGAGGAGCCGGTTACGTGGGGCAGCAAAAAAGAATATCCGTTTGTTCTGGTTGATTACAAGTCCAGGCTTAACAGGGAAGGCAGGTCTGCTAATTGTTCGTGGTATCAGGAATTTAAGGATATTGACCCTGGGGATGAGGCATGGAATGACGTGGCCAAGATAAATCCTGTGGATGCAAAGGCATTAGGGATAAGGGATGGCGCCAGGATCAAGTTGACATCCAAGATAGGAGAGATCGAGTGCACCGCGAAGTTATGGGAAGGTGCGCGCCCCGGAACCATTGCAAAGTGTTATGGACAGGGGCACTGGGCTTATGGTAAGCTGGCAGCTAAGAGGTTTGGTAAAGTGCCCAGAGGAGGAAACAATAATCAAATAATCCCTGCTGATTACGATCGCCTGAGCGGTTCCACAGCGTTTTATGGATTGGCAAGGATTAAGGTCAGTAGGGCATAGAGACGGGAGCTAGTTGAAAACAGAAGAAACTTTACTACATGAAAATGCTCGCGCTGAGCAGTACAAGTTTCTATCGGAATGTTATCATGCACCTGATGAGAAACTGATAGAGATGCTGTGCTCAAGGAAGGATTCTGTTCAGGACTTGCTTAAAAACATTCCGACTATTGATGATCTCGAGCAATTAAAAATTGAATACTCAAGGCTTTTTCTTGGGCCATTTAAAGTCCTTGTGCCACCCTATGGTTCTGTGTATCTTGAACATGAGAGAAGGGTCATGGGTGAATCAACCATAGATGTGAAGAGGTGGTATGAGAAGGAAAAGCTCGATATATTGATTAGAGAGGTCCCGGATCACATAGCCATAGAATTGGAGTTTATGTATCTCCTTGTTTTTAAGCAAATAGAGGCAACCAAAGACTCTGATTCTGTCGGTGCCTGGAATTATCAGAAAAAACAGGCTTCTTTTTTGAATACCCATCTGGGAAAGTGGGCCCCTGAATTTTCTGAAAAGTTGGAGGCAAGCGCCAGAAACGGGTTTTACAAAAATTTAGCCCGGTACACGAGATTATTTGTCGAAGAAGACGCAAAAGGCCTATCGACCTTATAGTGCTGATTGAAGAAGGGGGTGGATCGAATGAGCAATAAGTCAAAGATCCTGATTATCGACGACGATCCGGATATTTCAGAGGCGATGAAGGTAGTTCTGGAGAGTAAGCAATATCAGGTCGCTACTGCCAAGACCGGGGAACAGGGCCTGAAAAAAGTAAAACAGGAAAAGCCGGATCTTGTCATACTGGACGTCATGATGGAAACACAGGGCAAGGGTTTTGACGTCGCAAGGGCTATTAAAGGAGACGAAGATACCAAAGACACTCCTATCCTTATGCTCACAGCTGTCAAAGAAAAGACAGGATTGGATTTCAAGAAAGAGGCAGGCGATGATGCCTGGCTTCCAGTTGACGCTTATCTTGACAAACCGCTCAAACCCGAAGAATTGATTTCAAAGGTCGGACTGCTTTTAGGAAAGAGTTAGAATATAAGATGTTATGGAGAGCTTGAATTCGCGTGAGGGTCTCTTTGAAAGGATCCATTGGCTCATTAAGCTGCGATGGATAGCTGTTACAGGGGTCTTTCTGTCTGTATTCATAGCAGTTAATGTACTCAAGATTCCTGTTCCAGATATACCTTTATATGCTATAGCGCTTATACTCGGGATATATAATCTCACATCCCTTGTCTATGTAAACAGGTCAAGGGCGAATTTTCCCGCACTAGCCAACAGGATCGCCAATACGCAGATAGCCATTGATCTTTTTATCCTTGCCAGCCTCGTGCATTTTTCCGGAGGCATAGAGAATCCTTTTATATTTTATTTTATCTTTCATATGATCATCGCGAGCATACTTCTTTCGCGGCGCGCATCTTTCCTACAGGCCACGTTCGCGGTCATATTGTTTTCCATGATGGTGGCCTTAGAGTATCTTGGGATCTTGCCACATTATTGTTTAGTTGGGTTTGTTTCCTCTGATCTCCACAACAATGCTATTCACATTAGCGGCATAGCCTTTGTTTTTGTTTCTACCTTGTATATAGCAGTGTATATGGCCACGTCTATTTCAAGGAGATTAAGAGAACGCGAGGCAAGTTTAAAAGAGGCAAACGCACTTTTAAAGCAGAAGGACAGAATAAAAAGCGAGTATGTCTTAAGAGTTACACATGATATAAAGGAACACCTGGCAGCGATCCAGAGCTGTATCGAGCCGGTAACAGGCGGCATAGTGGGTTCACTCAATGAAAAACAAATGAACCTGCTCCAGAGGGCTGATGAACGCGCGGGAAAACTCATGTTTTTTGTAAAGGCACTATTAGAGGTCACGAGCATAAAATTGAGTAAAGAGATCCGCATGGGACATTTTGATTTTAGCGACATGCTGAAAGACGCCATCCATACTATTGCGCGCAAGGCAGGAAACAAAAACATATTCCTCAGCTCCACTGTGGAACCTGGCATACAGAAGATACGTGGGGCCAGGGAATATATACAGGAACTTATCTCAAACCTTTTGGCAAATTCCGTGAAATACACGCCCCGCAATGGAAAGGTAGATATCGATGTTATTGATAAAGGCAATTCTATTCTTATACAGATTAAGGACACCGGCATAGGAATACCTGGGGAGGAGCTATCAAAGGTATTTGACGAGTTTTACAGGGCATCCAATGCCAGGGAAATCGAAAAAGACGGCACAGGTCTGGGGCTTTCAATAGCAAAGCAGGTGGTGGCTAGGCACAATGGAAAGATCTGGGTAGAGTCAGTCCAGGGCAAAGGCACCACGTTCTTTATAATGTTACCTAAATAGAAACAAGGAGGGTGAGATGTTTAAGTTTGGAATGGGTGAGCTTGTTGTAATTTTATTGATCGTGCTTCTTTTATTTGGCGCGTCAAGGCTGCCTGAGATAGCACGTTCATTGGCTAAATCAGTCAAGGAATTCAAAAAGGCGGGGAAAGAGCTAAAGGGCGACATAGAAGACGTTACAAAAGACGAAACATGATATGGATGAACGGCTCACACTAGTAGAACATCTGGACGAGGTCAGGACAAGACTCCTGAAGTCAGTCGTGTTCGTGATCATTATATCGTGTGTGCTTTATAGCATCATAGACGTGCTTATCCCTATGCTTGCCAGGCCTGTTAAGCGGCTCATATTCATAGCGCCGCAAGAGGCATTCGTAGTAAATATTAAAATAGCTTTTATGGGAGGACTTTTTTTTTCTTCGCCGTATCTTCTATACCATATCTGGGAATTTGTCTCAGTGGGCCTGGAGAAAAAGGAAAGGAGATACGTCCTCATATTCGGACTATTGTCTTTTGTGCTTTTTATATCGGGGTGTGGCTTCGGGTATTTCGTAATCTTACCTATTGCCATAAAGTTTCTCCTGGGGTTTGCGACGGATGTCATAAGCCCCATGATAACAGTGAGCAACTACGTCTCTTTTGTCGGGACTATAATCTTTGCCTTTAGTCTCGTGTTCCAGCTGCCTCTAATAATGCTTTTTCTCACAAAGATCAATATAGTTACGCCTGTGTTTCTGTCAAAGAAAAGAAGACATGCAATAGTCGCCATGTTTGTAGTGGCAGCGATTCTAACGCCGCCAGACGTAATCACCCAGCTTTTAATGGCAGGACCGCTACTGATTTTATACGAAATCGGTATTATGTTTTCCAAATGGGCATATAGGCCAGCATGATAAAAGTCAAAGATGCACTGAAGATAATATTGAGTAGTATAAAACCGCTAGGAAACGAGAAGGTCAGGCTCCTGGATGGCCTGGATAGGGTGTTGGCTGATGATATTCATGCAAACTGCAATTTGCCGCCATTTGATAATTCTGCAATGGACGGGTATGCAGTTAGGGCAAAGGATACTAAAGGCGCCTCTGGAATCCGTCCAAAGATCTTAAAGGTAATAGAGGATGTAGCCGCAGGTTATACAGCAAAAAACAAGGTTTGTGATAATCAGGCCATAAGAATAATGACAGGCGCGCCAGTTCCAAATGGGGCTGACAGCGTGATTATGGTGGAGTTTACAAAAAAAGATAAAAATCTAGTCGAGATATTTAAGCAGACTAAAAAAGGGGAGAATATTCGTAGAGCTGGTGAGGATGTAAAGAAAAAGCAAAAGGTTTTATCCAAAGGCACTATCTTGAGGCCGCAGGAAATAGGCATGCTCGCTTCACTCGGCATAGCCAGGATAAATGTGGCAAAAAGGCCAAGGGTTGGGATACTGGCTACAGGAGATGAGCTGGTGGGGGTGGAAGAGAGATTAACAAAAGGTAAGATCAGGAATAGTAATACCTATATAGTCCATGGCCAGATACTAAAGTGTGGGGCCACACCAGTTGATTTAGGCATTGCAAGGGACTACAGGACAAAGGTAAGGAAAAAAATCGAGGCAGGTTTCGCCAAACGTCTGGATATGCTCCTGGTCATAGGAGGGATTTCTGTTGGCGATTATGATTTAGTAAAGGATGTCTTATTGGACATGGGAATGAAGATGAAATTTTGGAAGGTTTGCCAGAGGCCGGGAAAACCCCTGGCATTTGGGATTATAAGAGGTATCCCTGTGTTTGGCCTGCCAGGTAATCCCGTATCCTCCACAATAAGCTTTGAGGAATTTGTCAGGCCCTCGCTACTAAAGATGCAGGGTTCAAAGAATCTGTTCAGGCCAGGCGTTTGGGCGATCCTGACTCAGGATTTTCAGAAGAAAAAAGACCTCAGGTATTTTATCCGTGCGAGGCTTAAAAATATAGATGGAAAGTTTTACGCCTCGATTACCGGGCCGCAGGGTTCAGGTATTATAAATTCGCTTGTTTTAGCTGACGGCATAATAGTGGCACCTGAAGAAAAGACGTTTCTTAAAAAAGGACATAAGGTATATGTCCAGCTTTTAAGGCATGGATTTGACGGAGGCGCGATTTGAATCCGGCTACTGGAATAATATTGGCAGGCGGCAAAAGCACTCGCATGAAAACTGACAAGGCGTTTTTAAAACTCGGCCCAAAGACAATGATCGAAGAACTTGTTTCAAAGTTGGAGAAAAAATTTTCAAAACTCATGATTATCGCCAATGATAAAGAAAGATACTCGAGGTTTGACATGCAGGTCATAGAGGATATTATACCTGATAAAGGGCCGTTAGGCGGCATATACACTGGTCTCGTTAAATCAGATAGCTTTTATAATTTCATCTTTAGCTGCGACGCGCCTTTTGTAAATCCTGATTTAATAGATTATATGATCAGTAAAGCAAAAGACTTTGATATAGTAGTGCCTAAATGGCAAGATCGATTCGAACCACTTCATGCTATTTATTCGAAGGACTGCATAGAAGCAATTGAGAGCCAGCTAGGAAAGAATGAATTGAAAGTAACGAATTGCCTCCAATATGTTAAAGTCAGGGTGATAAACGAGAAAGAGATCTCTCGATTTGTCTCCAGCCAGCCTTTCTTCGCTAATATAAATACACCTCAGGATCTTTATATGTTGTCACAGTAGCTTAGCCTTGAATAGAGTTTAGTCAATGACAAAATGCCAAAGTTATTGTAAACTAATACTAATGGCAAAGCAGGAGTTATTATGGGGAATTTTTTAAGCGCTATTTTATCATCCTATGAGGGAAAAGAGGATGAATTAATACCTATTTTACAGCAGGTTCAGGAGAAACTTGGTTATCTCCCTGAAGAGGCCATGCTTGAGATAGCCAAATTTACTGGTGTATCGGAAAGTAAGATATATGGCGTGGCGTCGTTTTATGCGCAGTTTCGCTTTACACCGGTAGGCAAGAACAAAGTCACGGTATGTCGTGGGACTGCCTGCTATGTTCGTGGTGCGCCACGGATCCTGGAAGAAGTAGAAAGACGTTTAGGTATCCGGGATGGAGAGACTACAAAAGACCTGGAATACACCATCGATACTGTGGCGTGTATTGGTTGCTGCGCACTATCTCCTTGCATGATGATCAATAAAGAGGTACATATCAAGTTAACCCCACCGAAGATAGACAAGATCTTCTCCAAATAAGGTAATAGCTTATGTTGTTTAAGGAACTACAAGAGCGCGCAAAAAAAGAGTGGGAAGGGATAAAACAAAGTGAACCCCTGGTGATCTCAGTGGGTGCTGCTACTTGCGGTAGGTCTGCGGGCGCGCTATCTGTGCTTCAAGCCTTCAAAGATGAATTAAATACTCGTCGTATTCGTGCCCGCATCGTTGAGGTAGGATGTATCGGCCTATGTTACAGAGAGCCCATTGTTACTATTACTAAATCCGGACATCCTGGCATATGTTATGGCAATATAACGCCTCCAAAGGTTATAGAACTCATCGAAGGTCATATTATCAATGACAAGGTCTTAGAAGATTATGCGCTGGGTACTATCGGAGAGGGCAGCATTGACAAAGTCCCTAGCCTCTTTCAGATCCCAGTGCTTAAGCCGCAAGTGAGACGTATCATGAATAATTTCGGGTTCATTGACCCTACAAATATAAATCATTATATTGCTAATGGCGGCTATAGTGGCCTGGCAAAGGCCCAAAAGATGAAACCAGGACAAATAATTAATGAACTAAAGAAATCCGGCTTGAGAGGCAGGGGTGGCGCTGGTTTTCCTACCTGGCAAAAATGGCAGTTTTGCTTAAATGCAAAAGGTAGACATAGATATATTATCTGCAATGCTGACGAGGGCGACCCAGGCGCTTTTATGAACAGGTCTCTTCTTGAAAGCGACCCGCATTCTGTATTGGAGGGACTACTTATAGCTGGTTATGCTATTGGAGCAGAAAAAGGCTATATCTACTGTCGCGCAGAATATCCCTTAGCATTGGATAGACTAAAAATAGCTCTTAAAGAGATGGAAAAAAACATGTTTTCAGGAAACAATTGTGATTCCGGGTTTAATTTTCATATAGAGATAAAGCAGGGCGCAGGCGCTTTTGTTTGCGGCGAGGAGACCGCTCTTATTGCCTCTATCGAAGGCAAACGTGGCATGCCTAACCCCCGGCCACCTTTTCCTGCAATATCCGGGCTATGGGGAGAGCCTACTATTATCAATAACGTGGAGACCCTGGCGTCTGTAGCTTCTATATTTAAGAATAATGCTGATTGGTTTGGCCAATATGGTACGCAAAAAAGCAAGGGTACTAAGACTTTTGCGTTAGCAGGCAAGATAAGGCGCACTGGTCTTATTGAAGTGCCGTTAGGTGTTACGCTAAGAGAGGTAATATACGAGATAGGCGGCGGGATTCAGAACGATAAAAAATTCAAGGCAGTTCAGACAGGCGGCCCCTCAGGCGGATGCTTACCCGCTTCTCTTTTAGATGAACCTATTGATTACGAGTCACTCGCTCAAGCCGGCTCAATTATGGGTTCCGGCGGCATGGTGGTAATGGACGAAGATACCTGCATGGTGGATATTGCCCGCTATTTTCTTGATTTTACGCAAAAAGAATCCTGCGGAAAATGTGTTCCCTGCAGGCTCGGCACAAAACAGATGCTTGATATTCTTAATGATATAACTCAAGGAAAAAGTAGATCTGAAGATATTGATCTTCTTCTCGAATTAGCTGAAGGGATAAAGGCAGGTTCACTCTGTGGTCTCGGCCAGACAGCGCCAAATACAGTACTTACTACTATTCGTTATTTTCGGGATGAGTACGAGGCGCATATAAAACATAGGAAATGTCCGGCAGGTGTTTGTAAAGCACTGATCCGCTATTCTATTGACGAAGCTAAGTGTACTGGATGCGGTGTTTGTAAAAAAGAGTGTCCAGGGGACGCCATCTCGCGGTATAGGAAAGTATATCCCCCCTTGTTTCCTTCCCCGCAGATTTGCTGGTGCAAATCTAATCGCGGGGACAGGTCGGAAACAAAACAGGGGGGACGGCGAAAATCGCTTAAAAATTATCGCCGCAAGGCGATTTTCTTGGGAGAAAAGAAAAAACCTCATAAGATAGATCAGGCAACCTGTATTAAATGCGGGGTCTGTAAAGAGGTCTGCAGATTTGAGGCTGTGAAGATAGAATAAAATAGTAGGCCAGGTTTAAACCTGGCCTACGGTGATGATTATGATAAAGATAACCATTGATAATATACAAGTAAAAGCTAAAGCAGGGACGACAATATTAGAAACAGCGCTTGAAAATGATATTTACATCCCGCATCTTTGCTATTACCCTGATCTGAAACCAGTTGGCGCGTGCCGATTGTGTATGGTAGAGATCCCTGGAAGAGGGTTAACGATTTCATGCAAGACCTTGGTAGAAAAAGGAATGGTTGTAAGGACAGAAAGCCCCCAGACCAGTAAGGTGCGGAGAACTGCTGTAGAGCTGCTTATTGTAAATCACCATGCGGATTGTCTTTCCTCCACCAAAGATACTCAGTGTAAATTAAAGGAGATAGCTACTTATGTTGGCATTGAGGAAGAGCGGTTAAAGCGATTGAGGGCCACGACTAAAACTACTCCTATTGACAGATCCAATCCTTTTTTTGACCGCGAACCTGATAGGTGCGTACTTTGTGGTATTTGCGTAAGAACCTGTGAAGAGATACAAGGCGCGAGTGCTATAGATTTTGCGTTTAGAAGCTATGACACTACTATTAGTACTTTTGGAAACAAACCTATCCTGGAATCCAGATGCGAGTCCTGTGGCGAGTGCGTAGTGAGATGTCCTGTAGGCGCATTAAGGCCTAAGGATTACCAAAAGCCTTCCCGTGAGGTAAAGAGCGTGTGTACCTATTGCGGCGTTGGCTGCGGGATCTACCTGGGCGTCAGGGATAACTCTATTGTTAGTGTACGGGGCAATACTGATAGCCCTGCAAATGAAGGCAGGCTTTGCGTCAAGGGGCGATTTGGCTATAATTTTGTTAATCACCCTGACCGGTTGACTACGCCCCTTATCAAGAAAAATGGCAAATTTGTTGAAGCTACATGGACAGAGGCGCTGGAACTTATTGCAAAAAAATTCTCTCTTTATAAAAAGGAGCAGTTTGCTGCTATTGCTTCAGCCAGGTGCACTAACGAAGAAAACTATCTTGTTCAAAAATTTACCAGGGCGGTAATGGGAACAAATAATGTTGACCACTGCGCGCGGCTTTGCCACGCGCCTACTGTTGCAGGCCTGGCTCAATCCTTAGGTAGCGGCGCGATGACCAATACCATCAGCGAGATCGGCCTTACCGCATGTATCTTAGCCATAGGCACCAATACCACATCCGCCCACCCTGTAATCGGGCTGCAGGTAAGAAAAGCAGCTAAGCACTCTGCAAAGCTTATCGTGGCCAATCCTAAAGAGATCGACCTTTGTCGCTTCGCTGATGTATTCATACGACACCGGCCCGGTACTGATATAGCCCTCTTGATGGGTATGATGCGAGTTATTCTCGATGAAGGGCTATATGACTTACCCTTTATTGAAAAACGTACCGAGGGTTTCGAGGCCTTTAAGAAGACGCTTTCTAATTTTGACATGGATTTTGTAGAGAAGACAACAGGCGTAGACCGAAAGACGATTATTAAAGCAGCCAGGATCTATGCTACCTCTAAACCCAGCACTATTCTATATGCTATGGGTATCTGCCAGCATTCTCATGGCACTGATAATGTACTGGCTATCAGTAATCTATCGCTCATCACGGGGAACATCGGCAAGCCCTCATCAGGGGTCAACCCGTTACGGGGGCAGAACAATGTTCAGGGCGCCTGTGATATGGGATCTTTGCCTAATGTCTATCCCGGTTACCAGAAAGTGGATGACCCTGAGGTAAAAAAGAAATTTGAATCAGCCTGGGGTGTTCCTTTAGATCCATCGCGCGGGTTGACTCATTTTGAGATATCTGATGCCGCGTATGACAAGAAAATAAAAGCCCTTTATCTTGTCGGTGAAAATCCGATCTTAAGCGAAGCAAATGCCAGTCATGTCGAAGACGCTATAAAAAGATTGGAATTTTTTGTGGTCCAGGATATATTCCTTACAGAAACCGCTGAATTGGCTGATGTAGTCTTGCCTGCAGCAAGCTTTGCTGAGAAGGACGGGACTTTCACGAACAGCGAGCGACGCGTTCAGAGGATACATAAGGCAATAGAGCCTGTTGGAAATGCAAAGCCTGACTGGTGGATCACATGCCAGATCGGTAAAAAACTGGGAGGTAAAGGATTTGATTTTTCAGATCCTGGAGAGATCATGGATGAGATCGCTTCTTTAGTCCCGAATTATAAAGGCATATCCTATGATCGGCTGGAAAAAGGGGGACTCCAGTGGCCCTGTCTTGATTATAAACATAAAGGGACACAGATCCTTCACACCGAACGCTTCGCTACAAAAAGCGGCAAGGCTAAATTTATATCACTTGAATATAGGCCATCACAAGAAATCCCTGATAGCGAGTATCCGCTCGTCCTCACTACTGAGAGCAGTCTTTACCACTATACCTCAGGCGCTATGACGCGAAGAGTGGATGGCCTTAATATATTAAGGAAGCAGGAACTGGTAGAGATCAACCCGGAAGATGCGAATAGGCTTGGGATCAGTGATGGCCAGACAGTGCGTATAACTTCCCGGCGGGGCGAGGTGCAGGCTAAAGCAAAGGTAACAGATGTTCCGTTGCCAGGCGTGATCTCTATGAGCATTCATTTTGCCGAAACAAAGACCAATCTAGTTACCAATGCTGCTTTGGATCCTATATCAAAGACACCTGAGACAAAGGTATGCGCGGTGAAAGTCTGCCCTGTTAAAAGCTTTAACCACAGAGAACACAGAGGAAAAGATATAGTTTAATATAGTAGGAAAGTATATCCCCCTAGATTTACTCCTTATAGTCGTAAATCTAAGCAGGGGGGACTGCGAAAATTGCAGAAAGTTATTGCCGAGGGCAATTTTCTTGTGAAGACGATAGTGATATCAGGTAGTCATAGCAATATTGGCAAGACCTCCGTGGCTGAGGTTATGCTCAGCAGTTTAAATGGCTGGTCAGGGCTCAAGGTAACAACAGTAAAAGAGAAGTCTGGATGCGAGCGTGGTAGTAATTGTACGGTGTGTTCTGAATTAAAAGATGATTTTGATATTATTACGGATAAAAAGATAATCAACGAGAAAAATACAGACACTGCCCGAATGAAAAGCTCAGGCGCGAAGAAAGTAGTTTGGCTCAAGGCGAATACGAGTGGTCTGAAGCAGGGTTTAAAAAAGGCGCTTTACTGTTTGCGGGGTTCGAAAGGCGTGGTAATCGAAGGGACAAGTGTTTTAAAATATATAAATCCGGATCTGGCAATATATCTAAAGGATGGCGCAACGCGACCGAAACCAAGCGCTAAACAGACAGAGAAAAAGGCAGATATAGTTTATGACATTAATAGATAATTTCAATCGCAGGATAGATTATTTGCGCATCTCAGTCACAGACAGGTGTAACTTGAGGTGTAAATATTGTATGCCTGCATGTGGTATTGCGAATAAACTTCACAGCGATCTTCTATCATTTGAAGAGATTGCAAAGATTGTGAGGATAGGAGTTTCTTTAGGTGTAGATAAGGTCCGTCTTACAGGTGGCGAGCCATTAGTGAGGAAGGATATTGTAGGACTTGTGAAGATCTTAGCTAATATAGAAGGCCTAAAGGATATTTCCATGACAACTAATGGCATTCTCTTAAAGAATTATGCGTCACAACTTAAAAAAGCCGGACTCAAAAGACTAAATATAAGTTTAGACACATTGCAAGAAGAGAAATATAGAGATATAACAAGGGGAGGAGAATTAAAAGAGGTAAAAGAGGCGATCAAACTTTCTCTAGAAGCAGGATTTCATCCATTAAAGATAAACATGCTTCTTTTGGCCGGCATAAATGAGGACGAGATCATTGATTTTTTAAGATTGACGATAAACCTGCCTATACACGTCAGGTTCCTGGAGTTTATGCCGACCAAGAATAATGAGTTCTGGCATTCCAGGGAGGATTTTATATCGTATAAAGAGGTAGTGGGTATCTCTAAAGGGTTAGGGCACGTGGAAGACATCGATGTTCATGGCAATGGACCGGCAAAAAACTTCAGGATCAAACACGCAAGAGGCACATTTGGATTTATTGCTCCTTTGAGCGAAAGTTTTTGTTCAAGCTGTAACAGGCTCAGACTTACATCAGATGGATTCTTAAAGGCATGTCTGCATTCAGACCTTAAGATCAATCTAAAAGATCCTATAAGGCGGGGCATGGATGAAAAAAGTCTTATCCAGCTCATAAACCTGGCAGTAAATACAAAACTAAAAGAACACATTCTTAGCGAGAATCCGATTTCATCATCAGAATATCTGATGTGTCAGATAGGGGGATAAAGCAGTGGACAGTGGCGATATAAGAATGGCGGATATAAGTGAAAAGTCACAGACTAAGAGGATGGCTATTGCGCAGGCAAAGGTTTTTATGAAAAGGGATACTTTGTCAAAGCTGATCAAGGGTAAGATTCCCAAGGGTAATGTCCTTGCTTGCGCAAATATAGCAGGTATTATGGCTGCTAAGAAGACGAGTGAGCTTCTTCCCCTGTGCCATCCTTTAGAGATCACTGATGTAAAATTGGAGTTTGATATCGATGAGAAAAAGGCCTGTATATTAGTAAAGGCAATAGTTTCTGTTCTTGGTAGGACTGGCGTTGAAATGGAGGCATTGACTGCAGCCTCTATTGCATCTCTAACTATCTATGATATGTGTAAGCCGGTGGATAAAGATATAGTGATTTCGGATATCATGCTTTTAGAAAAAAGCGGGGGAAAGAGTGGCGCCTATAAAAGGCAGGGTTAAGTCTATCTCCACATCCTCAAAAAAAGGCTGCAAGAAAAAGAACACGCAGATCGCTGTATTAAAAGAGGATTTTGGTATTGTGGGCGACGCGCATGGAGGAGGCGAGAGACAGGTGAGTTTGCTCGCAATCGAGTCTATTGAAAAGATGCGAAAAAAAGGCGTGGATGTAACTTCAGGTGATTTTGCAGAAAATATTACAACCTCTGGCATGGACTTGATGAGCTTAAAACTTGGCTCTCATTTAAAGATAGGTAAATCTGCCTTGTTAGAGATCACGCATATCGGCAAGGTGTGTCATGATAGATGCGAGATCTTTCGTCAGGTAGGAGACTGTGTCATGCCAAGAGAAGGAATATTCGCAAAGGTCTTAAAAGGAGGCGTTATTAAACCAAGAGATAGAATGGAGGTAGTGAAGCAATGGAAAAGCCATACACTGTAGCGGTATTAACGATAAGTGATAAATGTTCTAAAGGTCAGCGTGAGGACGAGAGCGGAAAGATCACCCAGGACCTTATTAAGAAGCTTCCTGGTGATGTCGTGAAATACGAGATCATCCCTGACGAATCTGAGATGATCAAGGAGCGTATTAAAAATTATTGTGATGAATTGAAGGTAGACCTGGTCCTTACAAATGGCGGCACTGGGTTTACTACAAGGGATGTTACCCCTGAGGCCACAAAAGAGGTTATTGAGAAAGAGATCCCTGGCATTCCTGAAGCGATGCGCACGCTTTGTCTCGGCCTCACCAAAAGGGCAATGCTTTCAAGAGGCATCTCGGGCATTAGAGGAAAGACATTGATACTTAATTTACCAGGCAGCACCAGGGGCGCTAAAGAATCCTTGGAAGCTATACTTGATGGCCTGGCTCATGGCCTGGATATGGTTATCGGAAGGGAACACTAAGTGATTCTACTAAATCTTTTCCTTTCATTCCTTAGAATAGGATTATTCGCAATAGGCGGGGCGTATTCGTTCCTGCCCCTCATTGAAAAAGAAGTTGTTGTGAAGTATGAGTGGCTGACAAAGAGTGAGTTTCTGGATGTGTTGGGGATGGTGAAGATATTGCCAGGTGCTATATCAATCAAGTTTGCCACCTATACTGGTTTTAAGATCGCAGGCATCCCCGGCGCTATTATAGCGAACCTCGGCAACATCCTTGGCCCAGCCAGCCTGATTATCATTGCGTCCAGCATATACGCTAAATACAAGGACGTCCCCAGTGTCCAGGGCGCGTTCAACGTGATCCAACTCGTGATTTTTGCCATGATCCTCGCCGTAGCTTTCCAGCTAGTAAGCTCATCCCAACTCCTGTCACTGCGAAACATACTGATTATCGTTGTCTCGTTCCTGCTCTTTTCCTTTACCAAGATTCACCCCGCTATCATAATCATCGCCGCCGCTCTTCTCGGCGCTTTTTTGAAATAATATAAACCTGGCGGCCCAGGGTATTCATTCCAAGAAAAAATCAAAAACTTCCCTTGACCCGCCAAAGAGCTGGAGAGGTCTACACAAAATGTTCAAAGAACATTTTGCTTGATAGCATAGGAAATTATATGCCCCCCTGTTTTGTTTCGCTTCACCCCTAGAAATTGCAAAGCAATTTCAGGGACTTTAGTCCTGGGAATTCTTCGAATTCCTCAGGGCTCAACAAAACAAAGCAGGCCTGTCCCCCCTGCTTTGTTTTTGACCTGTCCCCGCGATTAGATTTGCGCCAGCAAATCTGCGGGGAAAAAACAAGGGGGGAGGGGACTGCGAAAAATCTCTTTGAGTCACCGAGCTCGCTGAAAGGCGGGCGAGATTTTTCTTGAGTTTGTTGTTTTTAGGAGTATAATACAGAAAAAGAAAGGGGGATGTATGTGGAAAAGGTTAATTGTTTTACTGCTCGTGGTTTCTTTTGGTTTGATGGCGAGCTATGTTTATGCAGGAGGGTGTGAAAAAGGAAAAAGCGACAAGCATAATATGGAGGACAAGGTATTTCACAAGGCCATGATGCTGATTAAAAATCAGGAAGAATTAGGTCTTACAGACGAACAAATAAAGAAGGTAAAGGATCTGAAGATTGCTACTAAGAAGGACGTGATAAAGAAAAAGGCTGATATTGAGATACTTGGTCTGGATATAAAGGCAGCCTTGTGGGATGATGTAGTAGATTTAAACGCACTAAATGCATTGATTGACACGAAGTATGAGCTTAAAAAAGAAAAGACAAAGTCTTTGGTAGCTGCATATGTGGAGCTCAAAGGCGTTTTGACAGAAGAACAAAAGACAAAACTCAAAGATCTTTGCAAAAAAGATAAAAAGTAAAACTTAGTAACAGAGGAAGGTTTAAAAACCTTCCTCTGTTACTGTAAATAATCCTGCCTGACTTAACTATTCTGATCTATCTGAAAATCTAAAATTTTTTCTATATTCTTATCGACAGTTTCTTGACGCCGGTATATAATGCACATATGTGCATAACTACGAGGACGATATGAGACCGAAAAAGACACGGTGGGTTAAATGCGAGCCTGGCGAAAGGTGTTTTAGGCCGCAGTGTAAGCCACTGAATAAATTAGAAGGTGTTAATTTGACTATTGATGAATTTGAGGCAATACGACTTTCAGACCTGGAAGGATTAACACAGCATGAAGTGGCCAGGAAGATGAAAGTGCATCGCTCAACAATATCAAGGGTTCTTGCATCAGGCCATAAAAAGGTAGCAGACGCATTGGTAAATATAAAAGCTATAAAGATTGAAGGCGGATGCTGCAAGATCATAATGAAAGAGAAAAGATAAAAGGACAGGTAAGGGTGTCAGGATGAGAGGTTTTATATTTTTATTTTTCTTATTTTTTATTTTAGCGCCTAATCTTATAGCTGAAGAAAATGTTTCAGATAATATGGACTATCTCGGTGTGTATTATTTTCGCAGTAATTTCCGCTGTAGCAACTGCTATAAGATAGAAGAATACACGAAAGAATCTGTAGAAGGATTCTTCGAAAAAGAACTGTCTTCGGGTGAACTGGTTTACAAAGTTATAAATATTGATGAAAAAGAAAATAGTCATTTTATTGAGGGTTATCAGCTTTACACAAAATCAGTGGTGCTTTCTAGGGTAGTAAGCGGGGAAGAAACAGAGTACAAGAATCTTCAAAAGATCTGGGAATACCTTGATGATAAAGACAAATTTCGTAACTACATAAAAGAAGAAATAAATAGTTTCTTGCATAAGAAAAAAGAAGAGGAAATATGATATTTATTTCTGCATTGTGGTTAGGAATACTTGCTTCAATAAGCCCATGCCCTCTTGCTAGTAACATTGAAGCTGTCTCATTTTTATCCAAAAAGATCACGCGTCCAAAGATTGTGTTGTCGACAGGTATGGCTTACACGCTTGGTCGCATGATTAGTTATGCACTAGTAGGCTCTATTATTGTAATGTCGCTTGTAAGCGTGCCGATTGTGGCTAATTTTCTTCAGAAATATATGAATAGAATAATGGGACCTATTCTTCTCATTGTAGGGTTTTTTCTCCTGGATATTATAAGGTTTAATATACCGAGAATTTCTTGTTCCCAGAGAACAAAGGAAAGTATGGCGAATTCTGGAGCCAAGGGAGCGTTCACACTCGGTGTAATATTCGCGCTTTCATTTTGTCCTATATCCGCGGCACTATTCTTTGGCAGTTTAATTCCCATGGCTTTAAATAACAGTTGCGGTATTGCGCTGCCTTTTATTTATGGTCTAGGCACAGGTCTTCCGGTTGTTGTTTTTTCTTTAGGTATAGCCCTGGGAGTGAAGTCTTTTTCATATTGGTTTTCTAAAGTGAAGCAATTCGAGCCGTATGCAAGGAAGGTTACAGGAGGAATATTTATTCTTGTCGGCCTGTATTACATATGGGCATATATTCTTGTTGGAATGTTTTAGGGGGCATCAGTGGAAACAGTTGTTCACGAAGAGCGTGGGTTAAGTTTTTTTGAGAAATATCTCACTATATGGGTGATCGCCTGTATTGGTATAGGGATTTTGCTTGGGAAATTATTTCCACAGGTCGCTGTCAAACTGGACAGTATCTCGATTTATCAGGTATCAATACCCATAGCAATATGTCTTTTTTTCATGATGTATCCTATCATGGTGAAGATCGATTTTAGAGAGGTTATTAAGGCAGGTAAGGCGCCCAAGCCAGTTCTTCTTACATTATTTGTCAACTGGTGCATCAAGCCGTTCACCATGCTTTTTATAGCCAGTTTATTTTTAGGCGTATTTTTTAAGAAAATGCTTCCTGGTTTTGAGATAGTTAGGGGAGGACAGGAGGTAGAATTATACCGGTCTTATATTTCAGGGTGTATATTACTGGGTATTGCGCCGTGCACAGCCATGGTGCTTATCTGGGGACATCTATCTAAAGGTAATGACGGCCACACCCTGGTCATGGTGGCAATAAATTCCCTGACCATGCTTTTTCTTTATGCGCCTTTAGGCGGCTGGCTTTTGGGCGTGAACAAGATGCCTATTCCATGGCAGACGATCGTACTTTCGGTCGTGATGTATGTGGGTGTGCCGCTTTTTCTGGGCTATCATACGCGAAAATGGATTATTGCCAGGAAAGGCCTTAAGTGGTTTCAAGAGAAATTCATTCGTTATCTAACTCCGGTCTCAATCACTGCATTACTTTTTACGCTCATTCTTTTATTTTCATTTAAAGGAGAGCTGATTATCAATCAACCCCAGACAATAGTCTTAATCGCGATCCCGCTTTTTATCCAGACCTGTCTAATATTTGGCCTGACCTATGCACTGGCAAGGTGGCTCAAGCTTCCATACATGGATGCTGCGCCATCTGCATTGATAGGAGCGAGCAATCATTTTGAAGTAGCTATTGCCACTTCCACAGTGCTCTTTGGCCTTTCTTCAGGCGCATCCCTGGCAACAGTAGTAGGGGTATTAATAGAGGTACCAGTCATGCTGATGTTGGTGAAGGTATGTTTACGGACTCGACATCTATTTTAGAAAGGTATTATTTTTTTATTCCCCTTGACATAGGGTAGGGGGGCAGGGTATACTTGTAATGGGAGGATAATGATATGAGACAAAAGACCGTACATCAGGAACAAGTGCCAGCGCTAAAAAGGATCGAGGGGCAGGTCAAGGGAATACAGAGGATGATAGAGGAAAAAAGATATTGCGTGGATATCATTACTCAGATACACTCTATTATAGGTGCACTTTATACGGTGGAGAGCAATGTATTCCACAAGCATATTGATGGTTGCGTTGTACATGCCTTGAAAGGAAAATCCGAGGCTGAAAAACAAAAGAAGATAGATGAGATTATTAGCTTGATTCAGAGATTCAGAAGGAGTCCTTGAAATGAGAATTCCACACTTTATTTTCGTAATAGCTATATTGGCCATTAGCGCAGGATATGCTTATTCTGAAGAAGCAGTAACGCTTGATTTATTGATTGAAGAGGCATTGAGTAATAATCCAAATATACAATCTGCCTATAGCGATTGGAAGGCTCAGGAATATAAGGCAAGATATGTAAGAGGGCTTCCTGATCCGCAAGCAAGCTATGGATATTTTGGCGAGAGCGTTGAGACAAGGGTCGGGCCTCAGGAGCAAAAGTACGGTGTTTCCCAGAAGATCCCGTTTCCGGGAAAGTTAAACCTTAAAGGTAAGGCGCAGGCCAAGCTTGCCAGCATATTGGAAGAAAAGTACGAAGCTGCAAAGCGCGAGATCATAAAGGAAATAAAGTTTTTATATTATGACATTTATTGGGTGGATAAGGCGATTAAAATAACAGAGGAAGAAAAGGCAATAATAGAGGGCCTGGAAAAGGTAGCGCAGCGCAAGTATGAATCAAATCTTACGCCCCAGCAGGATGTCATCAAGGCGCAGGTGGAGCTTTCAAAATTGATCGATAAGTTATTCCTTTTAAGGCAGAATAGAAAGAGCTTGGAGGCGAAGGCGAATAGGCTCCTTAACAGGCCAAGGGGCAAAGAATTAGGTAAGACCAGTGACGTTGAACCAGTAGAATTTATCTATGAACTTGACGAGCTTCACAGGATATCAGACGCGTCCAGTCAGCAGCTACTCGCTTCTAAGTTGGATATAGAAAGAGCTGAGTACGAAAGGTCTCTGGCAAGATTGGATTATCTTCCAGATTTTACATTTGGTATTGACTACACCGAGATAGGAAGCGGCAGCACCACTCAGCCAAATGATGGTGACGATACGTGGATGGGCAAGATCTCTGTAAATGTTCCAATATGGTTTGGTAAATTAAACGCCCAGGTCAAGGAGAAAAAGGCGCTTTTAGAGTCAAGTAAGAAAAACCACGAAGACACGGAAAATGTCGTGGATTATGAGGTTGAGGATTTATATTTTAAAATCACGACCTATAAAGATATAATCTCGCTTTATAAGACAGCGCTGGTGCCGCAGGCAGAGCAGGCCTATGATGCAGCAAGGACCAGCTATGAAACAGGTAAAGTAGATTTTCTAAACTGGCTTGATGCCGAGAGGGTACTTTTACAGACAAGGCTTGCGCATTACAAGGCGATCGTAGATTATGAGAAGTCGATTGCGTATTTAGAGCGTGTCGTAGGGAGAGATTTGTAACTGGTTCTGTCATTGCGAGGCGCGAAGCGCCGAAGCAATCTCAAAAAGAGATTGCTTCGCTTCGCTTCGCTCGCAATGACAAAAAGGAGTAACCATGAAAAATATTCTTATAATAGTATTTATTTCTACCTTGATTCTCGCGGGTTGCAGCCAAAGCAAAACAGACGAAATACGGAATACGGATGACGGAATACGATATTATACCTGTGGCATGCATCCGAGTGTAAAGGTCTCTGTGGAAGAGTATAATAAAGGTAACAAGAGTTGCCCGATCTGCAATATGAATCTAACTCCGGTCTATAAAGAAACAAAAGAATCTAAAGAGAGAAAAATACTTTTCTATCGCAATCCAATGAATCCCAGTATAACATCAGATGTGCCGACCAAGGATGAGATGGGTATGGACTATATCCCGGTGTATGAATCAGAAGGAGCCGATGACGCTTATTATGGCTGTGGGATGGAAGGCGTGGAGCATGTGTTTTTGATAAAAGAAATTCCAGGCATGAAGTTTTGCCCTATATGCGGTATGCCCCTTAAGAAATTATCAAAAGATGAGGCGGATAAATTAAAAGGAGTAGTGAGCACGGTTAAGATAAAGGGTAATGAAATAAGGCTGGCAGGCGTTCAGACTGAATCTGTAAAAAAACTCCATCTCTATAAAGAAATCCGCACAGTAGGCAGGGTTGCCTATGACCCAGAACTCGCGATTGCCCAGGAGGAATTTATCGCGGCCCTGGAGGTCTCTGATAAGATCCAGCAAGGGAACATTGAAGAGATAAATGAGAGGGCCTTGAATCTGGTCGAGTCTTCAAAGAGAAAATTGAGACTATTGGGCTTGAGTGAAGGCCAGATCGTAGGATTGGAGGAGAAAAGAGAGGTCCAGACAAGCTTGATTCTTCCAGAAGAAAAGATGTGGATTTATGGCGATGTTTATGAATATGAACTGGGCTGGGTAAAGGTAGATGGAGAAGTAAAGGTCACTACGTCCAGTCTACCTGGCGAGGAATTTCATGGAGTTATAATCTCTATAAATCCTGTGCTTGATCCGAAGACGCGCTCTTTAAGGTTCAGAGTAGAAGTTGATAATCCTGGCCTGAAGTTAAAACCAGAGATGTATGTAGATGTTATTATTATGAGCATGTACAAGGGCCAAAATGAAGAAGATGAAGTTCTGGCTATCCCCAAGGACGCGGTTCTAGATACAGGCATGCGTAAAATTGTCTGGATTAATCAGGGTAATGATATATATGAAGGAAGGATTATTAAGATAGGGCCAGAATCTACTTCTGTTATTGATGGAGCAGAATCTAAATTCTATCCTGTCTTGAGCGGCCTGAGAGAAGGCGAGATGGTTGTGACAAAGGCAAACTTTCTTATTGATTCGCAGAGCCAACTTTCAGGTGTGGCAGCAGCAGCGTATGGCGGGGCGCTTGGCGCTGAAGAGAAATCCGCCGAAGGCGAGATCTCGCCGCAAAGCGGCGGAAAGGCACCGGTACATCAGCATTGATTAGGGAGTTCTCGACTCGGCCACTTCGTAACCTCGCTCGAACAATATTAATATTCTTCGAGCCCCTCGGCTTCGCTCGGGATAAACTCCGTCGAGAAGAATTATATGATTAACAAAATAATCGAAACCTGTCTTAAAAATAGATTCCTGGTCATAGCGGCTTTCGCGCTTTTGATAGTGTGGGGTTTTTCTTCCATGAAGGAGACGCCTATAGATGCAATACCGGATATAGGCGAGCTCCAGGTTATTGTCTATGCTGATTGGCCGGGAAGAAGCCCCAAAGATATAGAAGACCAGGTGATATATCCATTGACAACAGGACTGATGGGTACGCCGAAAGTAAAGGTGGTGCGTTCGACATCTGCGTTCGGATTTGGCCTTGTGAATATGATCTTTAAGGAGGGGACAGATTATTACTGGGCAAGGACCAGGGTTCTGGAAAGGTTGGATTTTGCAAAAAGAGATATTCCTAATGACGCAAGAGTTACCTTGGGCCCAGACGCAACTGCATTAGGCCAGATCTTCTGGTATACAGTCGAGGGCGATGGCTATGATTTAGCAGAGCTTCGCTCAATCCAGGATTGGTACGTGCGTTATCAGTTGACCGCGGTTGAAGGCGTATCAGAAGTTGCCTCTGTGGGCGGATATGTAAAGCAGTATCAGATCGATGTAGACCCGAATAAACTTTTAGCGCATGATATAAAAATCCATGAAGTCATAAGCTCTGTCCAGAAGTCTAATATAGATGTAGGAGCAAAGGTATTTGAAGAAGGAGGCGCAGAGTTCATTGTCCGCGGCATTGGTTTTATAAAAAAGGTTTCTGATATAGAGAACATTGTCGTAGGTGTTAAAGAGGGCATACCTATATATATAAAGAATATCGCGAATGTGACAATAGGCCCTGAATTTCGTAGAGGAGCGTTAGATAAAGAAGGGAAAGAAGTCACAGGCGGCGTTATTTTAATGAGGTATGGAGAAAATCCCCTTAAGGTAATAGAGAATATTAAGAAAAAAATAGATGAACTCTCAGTAGGCCTTCCTGAAGGAGTAAAAATAGTCCCATTTTATGATAGAACAGGCCTTATCATGCGGGCCATCAATACATTAAAAAGTGCCTTGATCCAGGAAATAATAATTACAGTTTTTGTAATCCTTGTATTCTTGCTGCATTTTGGAGGAAGCGTTGTTATATCCATGGTATTGCCGATAGGCGTACTCCTTTCCTTTATATTAATGCGCCAGTATGGCGTGGATGCCAACATAATGTCTTTAGGCGGTATTGCGATAGCCATAGGCGTCATGGTGGATTCTGGCTGCGTGCTGGTCGAGAATATTTACAGGAGATTGGCTACGAGGCTCAAAGAATTAGGCGTAGAGCGCCTTGCGCCAGACGAAAGGCTGAATGTCTGCATATCTGGAGCGCAAGAAGTTGGAAAGCCTGTTCTTTTTGCATTGCTCACGACTATCGTAGGATTTATCCCTGTTTTTGTTTTAACAGGCCAGGCAGGAAAACTTTTCAGGCCGCTCGCATTTACAAAGACATTTGCCATGGGTGCTGCTGCTGTGATTGCTTTGATGCTTTTACCAACACTTTGCTATTATTTTTTAAGGGGCAGATTGCGCCCTGTTGAGGAAAATAGGACAGCTCAGGTTTTGTATAAAGGCTATAATCCCATGATTCGCTGGTCCCTTGCACACAAGGGGATAATAATCCTTATTTCCATTGGGATTATAATAATAGGTTTACTATGTGGCTCTATGATGAAACAGGAATTTATGCCTCCTTTGAACGAGGGGGATCTTTTATTTATGCCTGTATTTTTACCTGGCGCATCGCTGACACAGGTAATGGAGGTAATGAGAAAACAGGATGTAATAATCAAAAATGAGTTTCCTGAGGTGGAATGGGTAGTAGGCAAGTTAGGACGAGCTGAAACTGCAACTGATCCTGCGCCCGTAGTTATGATCGAAAGCATTATACATCTTAAAGACAAAAAATTCTGGCGCAAGGGCATGACCAGAGAGAAACTCATTCAGGAGATTCAGGAAAAGACCAGGATGCCCGGGGTAAGTCCTATAATGACACAGCCAATACGAAATAGAATTGATATGCTGGCCACAGGCATACAGACACCAGTGGGTATCAAAGTCTTTGGAACTGATCTAGGAAAGATAGTTGAGATTGCAGTTAAGATAGAAGAGATAGTAAGCGGGGTAGAAGGTGCGGTGAGTCCGTATGCCGAACGCACATCAAATAGGCCGTATTTTGAGATAGATATAGACAGAGAAAAGGCCGCCCGTTTTGGCGTAAAAATAGGAGATATACAGCATATCATAATGACAGCCATAGGCGGCATGAACCTGACTACCACGGTCGAAGGAAGAGAGAGGTATCCGGTAAGGGTGAGATACCTGAGGGAATTAAGAGATTCGCCAGAAGCATTGGAGAGAATCTTTATTCCAACTCCGGGCGGTGAACACATACCTTTAACCCAGGTAGCGACTTTAAAAAGAGTGCCTGGTCCGGCAGTTATTAATTCAGAGGACACCCAGACTTACGCAAGGGTCTTTGTAAATGTCAATCAGGACAAAATTGGGTTGATAGATTTTGTAAACGCTGCGCAAAAAAGAGTAAAAGAAAAGATTGATAGCGGAGAATTAAAACTGCCTCCGGGATATTTTATTTCCTGGTCAGGCCAGTTTGAATCAGAGATGGAATCGCGGAAGAAACTCGTGCCTTCGCTTATCATAGCGCTGGCCGTGATCCTGATGCTGCTTTACGTGGCATTTAAGAATTTCAGCAGCCTGTTGATTTTATCAACAGGTATCCCTGTATCTCTGATGGGAGGCATAATATTGCTTTTTATCCTGGGCTTTAAATTTTCAACAGCTGTGTGGGTAGGGTTTATTGCGCTGTTTGGAGTAGCTACAGATAATGCAGTGGTCTTGCTTTCGACCTTCGATGATTTATTCAGAAAAAAAGTTCCAAAGACCGTAGAGGATATTAGGAAGACTGTTATTGAAGGCGGGCTTTTAAGGGTAAGGCCGGCAATGATGACTACCACGACGACGATTATTGCGCTTATTCCAGTAATGCTTTCTACCGGCACTGGCTCTGAGATAATGAAACCTATGGCGTCTCCGACAGTAGGAGGTCTTATTACAGCAACGCTTTCTAATTTGATCCTTGTGCCTGTTTTGTATTGCTGGATCAAGGAAAAGCAGTTAAAAAAAAGAGGTAGTATATGAAAAAACTTATACTATTATCAATGCTGATTTTTGTGTTTGTATCTTTTGCATCATCCGGCATTGCGTTTGCGCATTGCGGCATGTGCCAGTCAGAGTCTGGCGAAGAGGGCGAACCAATCAATGCTGTCTGTCCTGTTATGGGAGGCGAGGTCAGTAAAGATACACCGTACAAGACAGAATACAACGGAAAGACAATAGGATTCTGCTGTCCTGGCTGCATAGAGACCTTCAATAGCGACCCGGAAAAATACATGGCCAAGATCGAGAAAAAATGCATAATCAAATGCCCGGAATGCGGTGTTGAAATAGATGTCATGGAAGAATGCAAAAAAGCAGATACAGGCGCATGCGGCCCTGCTTTTAAATAGTACCTTGTCATAAATTAATATTGACACCAGCTGATAGCCGTGGTTTAATTAGTTGAAAGCGGGGAGGTCGTGACTGGCCTGAGAGTTCCGTGAGAGCGGATTACCCGATGAACCTGAACTGGATAATGCCAGCGGAGGGAAAAGAGGTTGTATAAGCCCTATGCCTGCATAGGGCCTTTTATTTTTAGGAGGAAACATGGATATATATTCTGTGTTAGAAAGGGTGAGGGCCCAGAAACCCCTCGTGCATCACCTGACAAACTGGGTGACGATCTACGATTGCGCCAATATAGTAAAGGTATTCGGAGCTGCGCCTGTTATGGCGCACGCAGCTGAGGAGGTCGAGGATATGGCTGCGCTTGCCTCAGCCCTTGTGCTTAATATAGGTACCCTGACCCCTGATTTTATTGAGTCAATGAAGCTGGCTGCGAAGTCAGCCAATAAAAAGGGCATCCCTGTCACGCTGGATGTGTGCGGCGCAGGCGCTACAAAATTAAGGGACGAAAAGTGCTTTGAACTCCTCGACCAGGTTAAAATAGACGTGATCAAAGGCAATGCCTCAGAAGTCGCAAGGATCGCTGGCGAAAAGGTCAGGACAAAAGGCGTGGATTCAAGCGAGGTGGAGAAGGATCTGGTAGAGCTGGCAAAAACCCTTGCTGCAAAAAGAAACGCGACAGTCGTAATAACAGGAAAAGAAGATATAGTGGCTGATAAGGCGAAACATTTCATTGTAAAAAACGGATGTGAGATGATGGCGCATGTGGTGGGGACTGGATGCATGGCCGCATCAGTCATAGGGGCATTTAGTGCGGTAGAAAAGGATCTGGCCAAGGCAGCTACAGCCGGACTTTGTTGCTATGAAATCGCGGCAGAGATCGCTTCTAAGGACAGCGCCGGGCCAGGCACATTTAAAGAAAAACTTTTTGATAATATTTACAGTTTAGATAAAGGCAAAATAGAAAAACTACAGAGGGTAGAGTGATAAAAGGTTATTATTTTATAACAGACGCAGATATTAGCAAAAGCGGCAATGCGAGCGACGTAAGAGCTGCTATAACTACAGGGGTAACTGTCGTGCAGTACAGAAGCAAGCTCGATTCGACCGAGCATATGATTAAAGAGGCAAAGGAGTTAAAAAGGATCTGCGCCGGGAAAGCATTATTCATTATTAACGATAGGGTCGGGATCTGTCTTTCAGTGGATGCAGACGGCGTTCATCTGGGCCAGGGCGACATGTCCTATGAGACAGCCCGGGATCTTCTTGGCAGGGACAAAATAATCGGCGTGACCGTGCATGACCTTAAGGAGGCAGTCATGGCGGAGAAAAAAGGCGCTGACTATTTAGGGGTGAGCCCTATATTTTCTACGACGACAAAGGATGACGCAGGAAGGCCCTGCGGCGCAGCGCTGATAAAAGAGATAAAAAAGGCATGCAGGGTGCCTGTTACCGCAATAGGCGGGATCGATCTCGATAATGCAAAGGAGGTCATTGACGCCGGCGCTGACGCCATATGCGCGATATCAGCTGTAATAACAAAGGATGATGTAAAGGGCGAAGTCGAGAAGTTCCAGGCGTTGTTTAAACAAAGATGAAGGGAGGTCTGTATGTTTCATGAAGTGAGCGAAGCAAAGATCACAAGGGCGATTCTAAGAGAATTTGCCGGATGGTTCGAAGAGTATATTACATCAGACGTAATAATCGTAGGCGGTGGGCCGAGCGGACTTACAGCTGCCAGGGATCTGGCAAGGGATGGAATTAAAACCCTGATTATTGAGGCAAACAATTATTTAGGCGGCGGCTTCTGGATCGGCGGGTATTTGATGAACACATTGACCTTCCGCGCGCCGGCAAATGAGATCCTGGATGAATTAAAGATCCCATACAAGGAGGCCGAGCCAGGACTTTTTACCGCAGACGGCCCGAATGCATGTTCAAAGCTTATATCAGCTGCCTGCGATGCAGGGGTAAAGATTTTAAACATGACCAAGTTCGACGACGTGGTTTTAAGAAACAGCAGGGTAGAAGGCACGGTTATAAACTGGACGCCTGTTTCAGCGCTTCCTCGGCAGATTACATGCGTGGATCCTGTTTCTCTGGAATCCAAGATCGTTATTGACGCCACTGGTCATGACGCGCATGTCTGCAGGAGCTTGGAAAAAAGAAATATCCTGAAATTGAAAGAGTTTGGCCCAATGGATGCAAATACCTCTGAGGACCTGGTAGTGGAGAAGACAGGCGAGATCTATCCAGGACTTTTGGTCTGCGGCATGGCAGTCTCCACTGCCTACGGCATCCCGCGCATGGGCCCGACATTCGGAGGCATGCTGGTTTCAGGCAAGAAGGTGGCAGAACTCGCAAAAGATATGATACTCGGCGTCGGTAAGGTATCACCCCGACCAGCCGTACTCACCAACTAAATGCTTTACACTTTAGTCCTGGACTAAAGTGTAAAGCATTCTCAGGGATCCCAAGCAAGGCTGAGGTTTTGCTTGGGATTTCTTATTTCTAGGAGTATAATATTCAGGGATACAGATTATGGAGGTGGGTTATGGATGTATTGAGTAATCTAGGTGTTATGTTGGGAGGGTATGCTTAAAAAGCTTACATTTATCCAACATTTGGAAGAACTCAGGGCCGGGATACTCAAGTCAATTATCTTTATAATTTTTGTCTCGGCCATTCTTTATGCATTTACAGATGTAATACTTGGCTTTATGGTCAGGCCTGTTGGCAGGCTTGTATTTATATCTCCCCCCGAGGCATTTATTACCACTATAAAGATAGCGCTTTTTGGCGGGCTCTTTTTGTCATCGCCGTTTGTGCTTTATGAGGTATGGCAGTTTATTTCGGCAGGGCTGGGAAAGGACGAGAGGGGATACGCATTATTATTTGGATTTTTCTCGTTTATCCTATTTCTGGCGGGCTGTTTCTTCGGATATTTTATCATTGTACCCATAGGCATGAAGTTCCTTTTGGGATTCGGAAGCGATTTTGTCAGTCCAATGATAAGCGTGGGGCGCTATGTTTCTTTTATAGGAACCTTAACGTTTGTATTCGGGATGGCCTTTCAGCTGCCCATAGTAATCCTTTTTCTTTCAAAGATAGGCGTGGTCACGCCGCACTATTTGTCCAGGAACAGGAAATATGCAGTAGTTATCATGTTTATCGCAGGGGCTATCTTTACCCCGCCTGATGTAATCACTCAATGCCTTCTGGCAATACCGCTTTTATTACTTTACGAGTTGAGCATAATCCTTTCCAGGTTGATTAATAGAAAAAGATAAAAAATACTTGACAGGAGCCTTTAATAATACTAAAATAGTATTATTAAGAAAGGGGCCGATATGAATTTTATTTCCAGGGATACGGATTACGCGGTAAGGGCGCTTATCTATATGGCAAGGCATCCGAAGGCCGAGGTAGTCACAGTGGATGACATTGTAAAAAAAGAACGCCTGCCGGAAAGATTTTTAAGGAGGATACTTCAGAAATTAGCCGGGAAGGGGTTTCTGGCCTCAAATAAGGGAAAAGGCGGAGGTTTTTCCCTGGTACGTTCGCCAGGGAGCATAAGATTGACAGATCTTATGGAGACGTTTCAGGGAAAGATGAATCTTACCAATTGCCTTTTAAAAGGCAGGATCTGCCCGAATGTAATGAGAGGGTGTTTGCTGAGGAAAAAGTTGAGGACCATAGGCAAGGAGCTGGATGCTAAGTTAAACAAGATAACTATTGCCAGTTTGATGAAAGAGTAGATTTATGTCAAAAAGAAAGATCTTGACAGCTCCCCATCCGCCTCAGGCGGAGGGGATTCTCCAACTTATACCCCGAGGGGCTTTCGTGTTTGGAGTTCCTGTTTCTCTGTGGGGACCAACGTCCCCACTCCGCAGGCTGACACCGAATGTCCTTCGGCCAAAAAACAGTATAGCAAGTTGCGATATGAATATCAAGAGAAAAAAACAGAAAGAACAGCACCTTATATCCCCACAGCTAATGCTGGGGGCTTTACGGTGCAAGGTGGTAAATATAGATGGGCTGTCCCGGGACAGCAGTCAAAACCCTCAAAAGACGAACCACGAATCACGAATCACGAAAAGCGAGTCCGAACTTGGCAACTGGCCCGTGCAGTTGATGCTGGTGCCTACCCAGGCTCCGTATCTAAAGGATGCGGACCTATTGATAGCTGCGGATTGCACGGCATTTTCATATCCTGATTTTCATCAGGATTTTCTGAAGGGCAGGGTGCTTCTCCTGGGTTGTCCGAAACTGGACGCAGCCACGATATACGAGGAAAAATTGGCAGAGATCTTTAAGGTGAATAATATAAAAAGCATAACAGTGCTGCACATGGAGGTGCCGTGCTGTTTTGGCCTGATCCAGATTGTTAATGAGGCATTGAGGCTGTCTGGTAAAAAAATCCCTTTAAAGGAAGTCACTATTGGCATCAAGGGGGACGTGAAATGAGTTTTTTTGACGGATGCCCTGGATCAAAAAGGATCAAGGAGCCTTTTCCTGAAAATATCAGGTGCGCTTGCGGAAAGGAAATAGAGATCTGGTCTGATGAAACAGAGACTGCGTGTCTATATTGCAAGAAAAAGGTCTCAAGGAATATGCCCCAGTCATGCCTTGACTGGTGCAGTATGGCCAAGGACTGTATCGGCCAGGAGAAATATAAAAAATACAAGAAGCAGAAAAAATAGTGAAAGGTCCCTCGCCGTATGATGGAAAAAATCAAGGCGGCTCGGGATCAAATTTTGCAAAGCAAAATTTGGGAGGTTAAGATGTTTTGTTATCAATGTGAGCAGACAGTCGGTGGTACGGGGTGTACAAAGATAGGGGTATGCGGTAAGAACGAAGATATCCAGAGCCTGCAGGATACATTGCTTTTCGGCCTGAAGGGTATAGCTGCCTATGCCTATCACGCGAGGAAACTGGGAGCAAAGGATGAGGCAGTGGACGCGTTTATGCACGAAGGGCTATTTACAACATTGACAAATACAAACTTTGATCTGAATCAGCACCTCGCAACAGTTTTAAAATGCGGAGAGATGAATATAAAGGTAATGGAGCTTCTGGACAAGGCTAATACAGGGAAGTTTGGCAATCCTGTGCCTACCGAGGTCGAGACAGGCACTAAAAAAGGCCCTGGGATTATAGTTACGGGTCATGATCTTTTGGATTTGCTTGAACTCTTAAAACAGACCGAAGGGACAGGAGTCAATGTATATACCCATGGCGAGATGCTTCCTGCTCATGGATATCCTGGACTTAAGAAATTCAAGCATTTGGTAGGCAATTATGGAGGGGCGTGGCAAAATCAGAAAAAAGAGTTCAAGGAATTTACAGGCGCGATATTTGCCACTACGAATTGCGTTCAGGCGCCTCCGGAAAATTCATATCTGGATAGATTTTTTACTACAGGGGTTGTTGGCATAGCCGGCGCTCAGCGCATAGACGGCCATGACTTTAGCAAGTTGATTGAAAAGGCAAACGCTCTGCCGCCATTGCCGGAGAAGCCAGGCAAAAAGATCATGACCGGCTTTCACCATTCAGCTGTCCTGGGCCTGGCAGAAAAGATAGTGGGAGCAGTAAAATCCGGCAAGATCAGGCATTTCTTCCTGATCGGCGGCTGCGACGGCGCAAAGCCCGGACGCGATTATTATACGGAATTTGCCGAAATGGTCCCAAAGGATTGCGTTATCCTTACCTTGGCCTGCGGCAAGTACCGTTTTAACAATCTTGATTTCGGGGCCATTGACGGCATCCCCAGGCTTCTGGATGTGGGGCAGTGCAATAATGCGTATTCTGCAATAAAGATCGCAGCGGCCCTGGCAGAGGTATTTAAGACAGACGTAAATGGCCTGCCATTGACTCTGGTCCTGTCCTGGTTTGAGCAGAAAGCAGTTGCAATACTGCTTTCTTTATTGTATCTTAATATAAAAGGCATGTATGTAGGCCCTACGCCGCCAGCCTTTATCTCAAAGAATGTATTTAAGGTGCTTCAGGAGAAATTCGATCTTAGATTGATCAGCGAGCCGAAAAAGGATTTGGAAGCGGCATTAAAGAAAGGTCTTTAAGGGATTCAATGGATCCTAATGTATTGCATAATGTTGGTTACGGCATGTATGTGGTCGCCTCTAACAAGGGCGATGCGCTGAATGCCCAGATAGCGAATACCCTGTTTCAGATAACCAGCGAGCCTGTTACAATAGCAGTCAGCATAAACAAAAAGAACCTCACCCACGAATACATTGAGAACAGTTCGCGATTTACTGTATCGATATTATCAGAGGATGCGCCGCTTAATTTCATAGGCAGGTTCGGATTCCGCTCAGGCAGGGACGGGGATAAATTTAAAGACGTTAAATTTAAAAAGCTGGCGTCTGGATGCCCGGTGGCCTTGGACCACGCGATCGGCTATCTGGAGGCAAAGGTGATAAATAGACTTGATTGCGGCACGCATACGCTTTTTCTCGGGGAAATGACAGATTCGCAGATCTTAAAAGCCGGCAGGCCGATGACATACGCCTATTATCATCAGGTAAAACGCGGCGCTACCCCGGAGACAGCCCCTACCTTTATTAAAGAAGAGGCAATGGCCACAGGAGGCACAGAGATGCAAAAATACAGATGCACTGTTTGTAATTATATATATGACCCAACAGTCGGCGACCCTGACAGCGGGGTCCAGCCAGGCACAGCATTTGAAGACATACCTGATGCATGGGTGTGCCCTGTATGCGGGGTGGGCAAAGAC